>JAVBYB010000081.1 GCA_030824255.1 bacterium | reverse complement strand
GCCGCGCCCTGCTGGCGCCGTCCAACCGTTTCGAGGTGCTGGAATGCAGGGCTGCTGTAGAAGCGGTGGCGGCGGGCGAACTTGACGGACACACATCGCGGCGCGGCGCGCTCGACGTGCTGGCGCAGCATGTGATGGGGCGCGCATGTGGCGATGGCTTCGACGCAATGCGACTTTATGAGGAGATACGCGTCGCGGCGCCTTACAGGGATCTTGATTGGGAGACGTGGGAGCGGGTTGTCGATCTGGTCGCCACCGGCGGCTACGCGCTGAAGACCTATGATCGCTTTCGCCGCATCGTGCGCTTTCCCGACAATATCTGGCGGGCGCGGAATGACGATGTGCGGCGACAGCATCGGATGAACATCGGTGTCATCGTTGAAGACCCGATGATTTCTGTTCGCATGGTCAGTTTCGTGAGGGGGAGCAATCCGGAGAAGCGGCTGATGCGGCCGGGTCGGAAGCTTGGAGAGATGGAAGAGTACTTCTTCGAAATGCTGACGCCCGGCGACACCTTCCTCTTCGCTGGCGAAATTCTCAGGTTTGAGGGCGTGTCAGATACGGATGCACTGGTGACGCGGACATACGATCCGGATCCTGCGATCCCAAGTTACAATGGCGGCAAGTTTCCCCTGACGACATTTCTTGCAGATCGCGTGCGCAGGATCCTTTTCGATCGCGACAACTGGAAGGCCCTGCCTGCGCAGGTTCGGGAGTGGATCGAGGTGCAGGAACGCAAATCGATAATCCCGGCGGCGGACCAGTTGCTTATCGAGACCTTCCCGCGGGGGGATCGGTATTATCTCGTCTGCTATCCGTTCGAGGGCCGCCTCGCGCACCAGACACTCGGCATGTTGCTAACGCGCCGATTGGAGCGCGCAGGGCTGAAGCCGCACGGATTCGTGGCGTCTGAGTACGCGCTATCTGTCTGGGCTGCTGAGGACATGCGCGGAGAAGACATGGACTGGTTGTTCCATGAAGACATGCTGGGCGATGATCTCGACGCCTGGCTGGAAGAGAGCGCGCTGATGAAGCGGACTTTCAGGACCAACGCACTGATCTCGGGGCTGATAGAGCGGCGGATGCCCAAGCATGAGAAGACAGGTCGACAGATCACATTCTCGACCGACCTGATCTACGACGTGCTGAGATCGCATGAGCCCGACCACATCCTTCTCCAAGCTGCGCGACAGGACGCAGGCGATGGCCTGCTGGATATCCGGCGACTTGCTGATGCATTGAAGCGCATCAAGGGAAAGATCGTCCATGCCAAGCTGGAGCAGATATCTCCTTTTGCTGTTCCGGTGATGCTGGAGATAGGCAAGGAGCCGGTATTCTCTGGCGATGCAGCCGAGGCGATCCTGCGGGAAGCGGAGGATGATCTGGTTCGCGACGCGATGAGCTAGCGCTGGGTTCCGTCGCGGCCCGGCTCCGCATTGCCAGAACGCATTTCCCGGTTGAGGTCTTCCGTGTCCGCACGGTTCTGGGCGTCCGTCGCGTCCCATTCAGTCTGGGTTGAGCAGACTCGCTTCGGGACGTTCGAGCCTGTGGCGTTCATGGTTCTGCATACGCGGCTCGCATCGGCGCTGGTCGTCGGATTGGCTTTTTCTGCCCGCGCCTTGTCCAGGGCTGCCCAGCGTGTTGCCGCGCTCCCGGACGCATTGAGCAGGCCGCATCCCGTCATCGAAAACACTGCTGCCAGCATGACGGCAAGTGAAACTGCACGCATCGTATTGGTCCCAACCTGATCTTTCCCAGTCTTGATCAGGCTAGGTGATGACCCTTGGGCAGGCAAATGATCGCGGTTCAAACAACCGTCAACAGCAACTTCCTGTACGTCAGTCTGCGCGCATGCCGCGATAGAGAACGCGGTTATCCTGCTGGCTACGATGTTGTGCGAGTTCGGCCTGTGAGCGTGCGGCCTCTTCGCTCTCCAGTTTGGCCCAGTCTTCAGGTGTGGCGCAGATCGTGCGCGCGATGCTGGAGCCGGCCGGTGTGTCGCGCTTGCATTCAAGGCCGGTCATGTCGACTTCGCCCAGCGTTGTCTTCGTGCGTGTGATGGATGGCGATGTCGAACATGATGCCAGAAGCAACGCTACGAGAACCACGACTCCAGAACGGGTCATTGGTGTTTCCCCTTGGTGTGCGGGGTCAAATCCACGGGCGGCGCCTGTGGCGACCTACGTTTCGGATCATATCACAGGCGCGATGTAATTCATCTGCTTCGTTGTGCGCGACGTATCTGGCTGGCCTGATGCCGTTGACGTAAGGGACGACGCTCATCACGGTCGGATCATGGAAGCAGGTCTTTCACAGGCGGGAGTTCTAAGCGGTCTGACGCTTTCCGTTGCAGAGCAGCGGCTGGCGGCGCTTGCCTGTGGGGCTCTCTGGTGGGCAGACGCCGGCGTCATCGTCGTGTCGGACCTGCACCTCGAGAAGGCGTCCTCCTATGCGGCGCGAGGGCAGATGCTGCCGCCTTACGACACGCGGGCGACGCTGGCGCGTGTCCAGCGGCAGATCGAGGCGCTCAATCCGCGCGTGGTGATTTCGCTGGGCGACAGCTTTCACGATCGCGGTGCGAGACCGCGAATGGCGCCGGACGATGTGATCGCGATGCGGCGGATGACTGACCGCGTCGACTGGGTGTGGATCGAGGGGAACCATGACCCGAAACCGCCGGCGGATCTGGGCGGGCGAGTGCTCCCTGAGTTGACGATCGGCGCATTGACCTTTCGCCACATCCCGACCGAAGGCGCGGCGCCGGGCGAGGTTGCGGGCCATCTGCATCCCTGCGCCCGAGTGGTCGGCCGGGGCGGCCGCGCTGTGCGGGGGCGGTGTTTCGTTACGGACGGGCAGCGGCTGGTGATGCCGGCCTACGGCGCGCTGACGGGCGGGCTGAACGTGCTGGACAAGGCGTTCGCATCGCTGTTTCCGGGGGCGATATTTGCAGGGGTGATCGGCCGCGACCGGGTCTATCTGACCGGCAAGGAGAGCCTGGCGCCGGACGGCGTCCTCTAGCCGGCGCTTGACCCTCCCGCTCACGCCGAATAGGCGGGGCGAACAGGAGTTCCCCATGTCCGTCGCAGATCTGGCGCAAGCCGCTAAAGCCTGGCCCTTTGAACAGGCTCGTGAGCTGAAGGCGCGCATCGAGAAGCTGGAGAAGGCCGGTCGTTCCAAGGACGCGCCGGTGATCTTCGAGACAGGATATGGGCCGTCTGGCCTGCCGCACATCGGCACGTTCGGCGAAGTCGTCCGGACGACGATGGTGCGCCGGGCGTTCGAGGCGCTGACGGGCGGCGCCTACAAGACGCGCCTGATCTGCGTGTCCGACGACATGGACGGAATGCGCAAGGTGCCGGACACGGTGCCGAACCCCGAGCGCCTGCATGAGTACATGCAGAAGCCGCTGACCACTGTGCCCGATCCGTTCGGCACGCACGAAAGCTATGGCGCGCACATGAATGCCCGCCTGCGCGCCTTCCTCGACAGCTTCGGCTTCCAGTACGAGTTCGCCTCGGCGACCGAGCTCTACAAGTCCGGCCGCTTCGACGCGATGCTGCTGCGCGCCGCCGAAAAGTACGACGACATCATGAAGGTGATGCTGCCGACGCTGGGCGACGAGCGCCGCGAAACCTATTCGCCTTTCCTGCCGATCTCGCCCACCACCGGCCGCGTGCTCTACGTGCCGATGAAGCAGGTCGACGCCAAGGCCGGCACCGTGACGTTCGCGGACGAGAACGGCGAGGACACCACTTTGCCGGTCACCGGCGGCCACGTAAAACTGCAATGGAAGCCCGACTTCGGCATGCGCTGGGCGGCCCTCGGCGTGGATTTCGAAATGTTCGGCAAGGATCACCAGGCCAACGCGCCGATCTATTCCAAGATCTGCAAGATCCTCGGCGCGGAG
>JAVBYB010000223.1 GCA_030824255.1 bacterium | reverse complement strand
ATCTTTAACGATATTGACCGCGCCGCATCGCGGTGAGACGCTGTGCCTATCACGGATGGTTGGGTGCCATCTTTGGTTGGGAGTGGGAATGTGGTCGGGGGACACAAGAGACTCAGCGCCGTGGCGCTGGTCTCAACGCTAAGCTGCGCATTGTCGGGGGAAGCAGAGGCGCAACAGCCGCTCACCCGCGAACAGCTCGATCCGCAAAGCCAGCAGCCGCGCACAGTTGCGCCGGTCGATACCGCAATTCCCGGCCAGGCCCCTGCGGCGCCCGCCGTGGAAGATCTCGATGCTGTCGTCTTCCGCATCGACCGCATCATCTTCCAGGGCGCAGACGATGCACCCGCGCAGGACCTCGCCCAACTTTACGCTCACGTTCAGGGCAAGAATATCAGCCTGACAGACCTGCGCCGCATCGCCGATGAAACGCAGACATATTTTCGTCGCAAGGGCTTCACCTTTACGCGCGTCGTCGTCCCGGAACAGAAGATCGAGGATGGCGTCGTCACTCTGCGCGTCATCCGCGGATACATTTCCAGCGTCCAGGTGGTTGGCGGTTCGGCCAACGCAAACGCCGCCGTCCGCCGCGTCCTGTCACAGCTCGACACCGGCCGCGTCTGGGAGGAGGGGCCGGTTGAGCGCGCGCTGCTGCTCGCGCGCCGCATCCCCGGCGTCGTCCTCCGCTTCGATGTCCAGCGCGGCGTCGGCGATCCCGGCGCGATCGAGCTGATCGTTCAAGTCGAGGATGCAGCCGGCCAGGTGATGCTCAGCGCCAACAATCTTGGCTCATCGATGATCGGCCCCACGGGCGCCTTCCTGCAGGGCCGCCTCAACAATCTCTCCAGCCTCGGCGACCAGACCAGCCTCGGCGTCTTCTCCACGTCCGATGGCGAGGAACAGCAAATCATCCAGGCCGGCCACAGCATCCTCATCAATCGCGAAGGCCTGTCGCTCAACACGCAACTGGCCTTCGCACAGGCGAGGCCGGGCGCCGGCGCCGCCCCGCTTGATCTTGAATCCGAGGCGCTGACGGCCCGTATCGAGCTCGCCTATCCCCTCCATGTCGATCGTGCGCTTCAGGTCGATGTTTCGGGCGGCATCGAAGCCATCAACCAGCTCAGCTATGCCCTCGGCGCAGTAAAGCTGGTGGACGAACGGCTGCGTGTCGGCTTCGTGCGGCTGGAGGCGCGCTACGATTCCCTCGCCGATCACACGCGCGATGTTCTCAATCATGATCGCAAGGCGCCGACGCCCGGCTTCCCCTTCCTGATGAGCACCGCCGTGGAGGTGCGAAAGGGCATGGATGTGCTGGGCGCGTCCCCCGCAGGCTCCTCGCGCCTTTCGCGGCTCGATGCCGATCCCGAGGCGCTGGTGCTGCGCACCGAGACGGATTTTGTCCTTTCGACGCCATCGCCTCTCGGCGCCAGCCTGCGCCTGCGCGCGCAACACACCGACGATCATCTCGCCAGCTATGAAGAGTTCGGCGTCGGCTCCTTCACGATCGGTCGCGGCTATGAGCCATCGGTCATTGCGGGCGATACAGGCGTCGCCGGCGCGTTCGAGCTGACATGGCGCCTGCCGGAAAGCCCGGTGGGCAAGTCGCTCGAAGGCTTCGTCTTCACCGACATGGCGCGCATCTGGAATCCGGGCTCGCAAACGCTCAAGCGTCGCGACCTCACCTCCTATGGCGCCGGCGTTCGCGGCCGCTTCTTCGATCTCTTCGATGCAGAGGTCGCCTACGCAAAACCCGCGCACCAGCCGGTGCAGGGAATGACGTCGCAGACCGATCCGAAGATACTCGTGAATTTTGCCTACCGGCATTCGTTCTGAACAGAACGGGGGGATGGGAATGACACTGCAAGCAGACAGAACCAGCGCAGGTGCATCGCGGCTCGCGCGCCACTCGCGCCGGTTGCTGATGTACACCGTCGCCTTCAACGTCCTGCCCGCTGCGGCGTTTGCGCTTCCGCCCCTGCCCACAGTCGTGGCGAACACCACGCCTGTCGCGCCCGGCCCTGCGGCCACGGCCTCCATCACCGGCCCGGTACTGACGGTCGACCAGAACGCAGAGCGTGTCTTCTACGATTTCGACAGCTTCAACGTCGCCAACGGTGAAACCGTCAACTTCATCATGGACGGCGCCGACTGGATCGCGCTCGCGCGTATCGCTTCTGAATCCGGCATCAGCACGATCGACGGCGCGCTCAACACGTTGAACAACAACTTCCTGCCCAGCGGCGGCCACGTCTGGCTCATCAATCCCGCCGGCATCGCCTTCGGCGCCAACGCACGCGTGGATGTCGGCGGCCTGCTGGCCTCCACCGCCGCGCCCACGCCTGCCGACTTCATCGGCACAAACCTCCAAACCCCCGGCATCGGGCTCGCCTTCACTGGACCGGGCGGAGGCACAGTCTCCGTCGCCAACGGCGCACAGATCGTCGCGAACGGCGGCGTCCTCGCTTTCATCGCCCCCACGGTCAACATTGCCGGCGCGGTCACCGCAAACAGTCCCGGCACGGATGCCGGCCATGTCCTCTATGCCGCATCGGACAATATCAGGTTGACGTTCGCAACTGACCCGACGAGCCCCGGCGGCTGGGACCTCTTCTACTACACGGTGGCCACAGGGGACCCGACAGTCACGGGCGGCATCACGCATGCCGCCACGGCTACCACAACGGCTGGAGCTGCGTTCTTCTTCACACCGGGAACGTCGCCAACGATTGGCGCGATGAACCTGGCCGGCGTCGTCAACGCAACCTCTGCTGTGGCAACGGATTCGGGCGTGGTCCTGACGTCATCGTCCGGCGGATCGAACATCGGACAACAGCTGAACGGCTTTGGTTCGCCGGGACCCGACACCGCCGATATAAACGCTGCGAACCTGACCGTCACAACAAGTGGATCGTTCAGAGCCTATGCCGATGCGATCACGCTCGGAGATGTGACGGCTGATCTTGGTCTGAGCACTGTATCCCGGCGACTGACCACGACAGGATCGCTTGAAGCAGGGCAGGGACTGCTTCTGTCGACACGACGCCTTTCACCAACTGATCTATCAACCGGCGTGGATATCACGCTTGGCGGAACAATAGACGGTTCAGCCGTTGTCGTTCAGTCCGGAGTGGGCTCCATAAATGTTCAGGCTGGCGCAGCCATTTCGTCAAGCAATGGCGGCAGCGTCGAACTTCGCGCCAGAGGATCGGTAACCGCTGACGCCACCAGCCTTCTGTCAGCCGCGAATGTCATCGTGGAGGCAGGACTGGATCAGACGGCCTTGGGCGTTACGGATTTCACGCCGATTGGCGGTTCTGCGATCACGGGCCAAATTGAATCCGGTGATGTCTCTGTCACCGCCCGGAACGGAAGCGTTGTCATTGGTGGGGATATTGTCGCGACGGGCAACGTCGTCATTCAATCCATACCGTTGAGTCTCACCACGACAGGAGACCCGGCGGGATTCGGCAGCGTCAACATCAACGGCGACATTACAGCCAATGGTTCGATCACCGCATCGTCCTTCATGGGCGATCTTCTACTGGGATCGCCGTTTGGAAATGTGCCCGCAAATATACGCGCTGACGCCGACGGCAATGGCGTTGGTTCAGTGCTCCTGCAGTCGCGCAACTCCATGGATCTGGACACGAGTACAAGCCATATCGCGGCAGGTCCCGCGCCTGCGGTTGGCGCAAACTTCGAGCCCCCAGGCACTGGCGACATCACGATCGAGTCCGGGGTTGTCTATGGCGCTCTTGATCCGGTCGTGCGTGACACGGACCTGAACGTCGCCAGTCTCAACGGGCGCAACATCACCATCATCGCGCGCTCCGGTACGGACCCGATATCGTCGGGCAACGGACACGCCAATCTTGCGGGATCCACGGTCAACGCCACGGGCGATCTCACGGTCACCGGCGGC
>JAVBYB010000236.1 GCA_030824255.1 bacterium | reverse complement strand
TCCCCTCAAACCCGTGGGAATGGTCCACCTCGCGGTCGCGCGAGAAAACAAGCCGATTTTCCATCAGGTCATGCGCTATGGCGACATAGGCCGGGACCGTGTCCGGCGCGAGACCATCATCACGGCGCTTGAGATGCTCCGTAAAATGATGGCCTGACGCGCCGGCGCTGGACGATCAGAAGCAATCGCGTTCCGAGAAGTTGCGGGCGTCCGTTACGCGGCTGTTGTAGGACGTGAAACCAACGCAGCGGCCATCGCGTGCGCGGTCGTCAAACCACAGGTCCCACTGGTTGCCACCGAGGTTGATGTTGCGGGCCTTGCGAAAACCTGCGTTGGACAAGTCACGCTTGGCAGAGTCGACGCTCTGGCCGCGAAGGCGATCAGGGCTCAGCCAACCGCCGGCGGGATGACCGGAGTTCCATTCGCCATCGCACTCGCTGTTGCGATAATCGCGGACAGCCGTGACCTTGCCATTGTACGATGTGAACCCGATGCACTCGCCACGGCCGCGCGGGCTGGACCAAAGATCCCACTGCTTGCCGTCGTCGCCTATGTTGCGGCTGTGTGTGTAGCCATAGTCGCGCAGGTTGCGCTTGGCGTCGTCAACGCGCATGCCGCGCAGATCTGACGGATCAAAGCGACCCCAACCGCCGCCGGCCACACCGCACTCTGCGTCGTCAAAGTTGCGCGCGTTTGTCACCCTGCCATTGTACGACGTAAAGCCAACGCAGTTATCGCGTGAGCGGCTGTTCGACCAAAGGTCGTACTGCTTGCCGCCAACATTGATATTGCGAGCATGGTCGTAGCCGCTGTCACGCAGGTTACGCTTGGCGTCTTCGACGCGGAGGCCTTCAAGATTGAGGGAGCTCTGGCCCCGTCCCCCCCCGTAACGCGCATCGCCATACGGTTGCGCAATGGCGGGCGTAGCGATGGCCAGCGTAGAGGCGGCGATGAGAACGGCGGCGATAATCTTCTTCATGGTCACTCCCCTTTGAGGGCAGCGGGCCCGGTGCGGCCCTGTTCATGCGTCCACCCTGCCCGATCCAACATGAACGCGGCCTGATTGATCCAGTCATGAAGCGTATCGGCATTTCAGCGCCTTTTTCCCGCCATGAACGCGGGGATTGCTCCTCGTTCCCGTATAAAAGAAGCCGACGAGCGTGGAAAAACCTTATGCGCGTTGCCAACCTTCTCTCTGTCGGTATCGCGACGTGTCTGATCGGCGCCTGCGCAAGCCCGACACCAGACGTCGTTCAGCAGGCCTCCGCTGAGGTGAATAGCAACGATTGCGCGGTGCTCGCTGCGATCGCAAAGGACCACTACAAGTTTGGGCCTGATAACCCGCCACCACCACTTAAGGGTCTTGGTGATTCTGGCTGGCGGCCCGCGTGCAACTGGGCGGTCCATGGGCTCAGCTTTGCCGACTACAGTGATGTGGCGCAAAATTCGGACAATCCGCGCGCACGCCTGCGCTGGGTCGCTTTTCATCAGCCCAGATACGACGGCAATGGCGCGATTGTGGGTACTGAAATCATGCATGGACCACTGGCGGGCATGGGATATGAATGCCGCATGCATTCGGGTTTCGCTGGCTGGACGGTCGGCGAGTGCAAGGTGAGCTGGGTATCGTGATGAAGAAACTTGTTCTGGCGGCGGCTGTTCTGGCCGTGGTGGGCTGCGAAAGCGCGCCTGAGGAAGTTCCGCCGAAGGAAGCCCTCTTTGTCACCGAGGATTGCGCCCTGCTGAATGCGATCGGCCGCGACCAGTACAAGCTGAGCGCAGACGATCCGCAGATGTCCGTCAGGCTCAATGGCGAAGATGCTCCCTGGCGGCCGACCTGCGACTGGAAAAGTCTCGGCTTCAATCTGGTGGAGATCGCCGGACCGGAAGGCGAATCGGCAACCGCAGGCATGAACCGCATCACGTTTAGCCGCCCGCGTTATGATGATGAGGGCGCGCAAGTGCGCACATCCATCACGAATGGCGACGCCACGACGAGCGCACTCTGCCGCGTGGTGCGCGGCGACGCGGGCTGGACGCTCGACTCCTGCGGACCCGATCCGAAGCTGACGCGTCCTCGCCCGGCAGCGCCCACCCCGGCGGATCAGACGCCGGATGGCCGCCCACCCGTTCCGCTCACGGACGTCTCGCCGCGCGACGCGGTCATCCCTGATGCCGATCCTGGCCAGCGTCCGAACTGATGCGGAGCGCGCAGCCTCAGGGCTGTGCGCCGACCTTCTCATATCGCCGGGCTGCCTCGGCGATAAAGGCATCGATCACGCGCCGCACAGCGAAGGCCTTGTTGGCGTCAGCCAGCGCCTGAAGCACGAAGTTGCGAAACTCGAACACGATCGTGAACTCGACTTTTGACCCATTCGAGGACGGCGCAAATCGCCAGGTGTTAGAGAGCTTCCGGAACGGGCCACGCACCAGGGACACATCAATCGCGAAGTCCTTTCGCCGGGCATCGACGTCGGTGACAAACGTCTCCCTGAAGCCCTTGAAACCGACGATAACTTCGGCCCGGCAGCGTATACCGAACTGATCCTCCTGCTCGCTCATAAGTCTGAGCGACTGAATCCACGTGATGAAATCGGGATACCGCGCGATATCGGACGCAAGATCGAAGAGATCTTCCGGCCGATATGGCAGGTCCAGCGTTTCGCGATGGGTGCTCACTTCAGCGTCCGGCCAGCTGAGCCTCACGGGCGGCACGCAACAGGGCGAAGTCTTCGTCCGCGTGATAGCTGGATCGCGTCAGCGGCGACGCAGAAACGAGGAGGAAGCCTTTGGCTTTTGCGATCGTTTCGTAAGTCGCAAACTCTTCAGGCGTGACGAAGCGATCGACTGCTGCGTGCTTGCGCGTGGGCTGGAGGTATTGCCCAATCGTCAGGAAGTCGATGCCGGCTGAGCGCATGTCATCCATCACCTGCATCACCTCTTCCTTGGTTTCGCCAAGACCAACCATCAGGCCGGACTTGGTGAACTGGGAGGGGTCACGCTCCTTCACGCGCTCCAGCAGGCGGAGCGAATGGTAATAGCGCGAGCCGGGGCGGATGGTGAGATACAGGCGTGGTACGGTTTCGAGGTTGTGGTTGAAGACGTCAGGTCTCGCATCGATGATGATGTGCGCGGCGTCTCCCTTGCGCAGGAAGTCCGGCGTCAGGATCTCGATCGTGGTCTTCGGCGTCTTCTCGCGAATTGCATGCACCACGGCAGCGAAGTGAGCGGCGCCGCCATCGGCGAGATCATCACGGTCGACCGACGTGATCACAACGTGACCCAAACCCATTGCCGCGACGGTTTCCGCAACGCGCCGTGGCTCATCCGCATCGAGAGGGCCTGGCATGCCTGTGCGTACATTGCAGAATGAGCAGGCGCGCGTGCAGGTGTCGCCCATGATCATCAGCGTGGCGTGCTTCTTGGTCCAGCATTCGCCGATGTTGGGACACCCCGCCTCTTCGCAAACGGTGACCAGCTTCGCGTCCCGCACGAGTTTCCGGGTTTCGAGATAACCGGCGCTGGTAGGGGCTTTCACACGGATCCATGGCGGCTTGCGCAACACGGGCGTGTCTTCCCTGCCCTGCTTCTCGGGGTGTCGGGGCCGATCCTTGTTGTTCAGCAGAGTCGCCATAGGGCCCCTGTTACCTCGAATTGTGCGCCTGCAAAATCGCCATTAACGGCCGCCGCTTTCTACGTTTGTGCTTTATGAGCCACAGGCTATGTTACCCCAAAGTTACAAAGAGCGCTGGTGAGGCGCCCGAGGGAGGAATTTCCGATGGCGTCGCTTCGCTCCGCCTACGATCCCCGTAATGCCGACATCGGTGTGTTCGCGGCCCTTCTTGCCGCCCGCAAGGAATATGGGGGCAAGAAGGTCGTTGTGCACGATGCCGACGACCGGAAGCTGACCTACGATGACAT
>JAVBYB010000367.1 GCA_030824255.1 bacterium | reverse complement strand
GGAAAGCCCGCTTCGGCATGTTCCCGCAGCTCGGCGCGCCCGTGGGTTTCATCCTCGCCAACGGCCTGTTCCTCATTCTCGGCATGATGCTGACGCAGGAGGATTTCATCGCCTGGGGCTGGCGCATTCCCTTCCTCGCCAGCGCGCTGCTCGTGATCGTAGGCCTCTGGATCCGCCTGAAGCTCACCGAAACCCCTGCCTTCCAGCAGGTGCTCGAGCGCGAGCGCCCGCCCAGCGTCCCGCTCGGCGAACTCTTCCGCGACCACTGGAAGGAAACCCTCGGCGGCACATTCGGCGTCGTCGCCTGTTTCTGCATTTACTACATCGCGACCGCCTTCGCGCTCGGCTACGGCACGACCACGCTGGGCTATGAGCGGGAGACGTTCCTCCAGATCCAGCTCGTTGCCATCCTCTTCATGGCGGGCGGCATTGTCTGGGCCGGCTACTGGTCGGACGCCGCGACGCCGCGCCTCGTGCTGATTGTCGGCTGTGCGCTCTCGATCGGCGCGGGCTTCCTCATCGCGCCGATGATGGGCTCGGGCGATCTCATGATGGTGCTGGGCTTCCTCTCCATTCTGCTCCTGCTGATGGGCTTCGTGTATGGCCCGCTCGGCGCGTGGCTGCCGGGCCTGTTCCCCGCGCGCGTGCGCTACACCGGCGCCAGCGTCGCTTTCAACGTCGGCGGCGTCATCGGCGGCGGCTTCACGCCCGTCGCTGCACAGATGCTTGCCCAGCAAGGCGGTCTCCCCCTCGTCGGCATCTATCTCAGCGCGGCCGCCGCCCTCAGCTTCGTCGCGCTCCTCCTCCTCCGCAAACCTGCCTTGGATTGAGCCGATGAAACGCCTTGCTCTCGTTCTGGCCTTCGCGCTCGTCTGCGTCCCCGCCTTCGCGCAACAGGGTGCGACCGAGATCGAGCATGAAGGCGGCAGCCTCCTGAACCGCTGGATCGCCGCCTACAATCGCGGCGACGTCGAGGCTCTCGCCGCCGATGTTTATTCAGAGCCGGACAAACCCGCCCTCGCATCCGCCTTCGCAGACCTGCACGCCGAAAGCTTCGGCAGGCTCGAAGCCTATGACGCCTCTTTCTGCGGCCTGAATTCTACGGCGGGCAGGGCGCTCCTCAAATTCACGCGCCTCTACACCTTCGGCGGCAAGATGCGCGACGACGAAGCGAAGCTCTTCGACATCGCGAAGACAGACGCCGGCTGGCGCATCACCGGCGAGACGGATGTCGTCTTCAGCACGGTCATCAGCTGCAGCTAGAGCCCAAGCACGCGAACATCCACGTCGCGCTCCTTCTCCGCGCCGAACGCTGCGCGCAGGATCACCGCCCACTCCGCGCAATCCCGCTTGCGCACCACGCCAACCTTGAAGAATGGCTTGGTGCTGGCCGTCGCATAAAGCTGGATCATCGGCGTCGCGGTGGTGCGGTGGAACACCTGCGTCAGCAGCACGCCCGCATGCCATTCCGAAACGCGGTCGGGGCTCACCACGCGCGCGCCGCTGGCCTTCTCCCAGATCGCGATGCGGTTGCGCGTCCCATCATAGCCGATCGCGCTGCCCATATAGGCGTACACTGGCCCCGGCTTGAAACCGTTGAGATGCGTGAACGCCTCGCGCGCCACGCTTGCGTTCGCGCCGCCAAACGTCGCCGCTGCCCACTTCGTCCCGAAGAACAGGGCGATCGCGACCGTAAATGTGATTGCATAGATCCAGACGTCAGCCATGGCGCCCTCCCAGGAAGACAAGCGCAACCCTGACCCGAACCGGATCAGCCGATTCCGAACCGCTCCACCGCCCCGGTCGTGTCGCTGCCGCTCGGCTTCTTCGCTCCGCCCACGAGCCAGATGCCATTATCGATGGTGATCCCGCCCAGCCCGTGGCGCGGCGTCGGCATCGGCGCCTCGGCCTCCCAGGCATCGGTCTTCGGATCGTAAGACCACACCTCGGCATGCACCTTGCCGCCATCATGGAAATACTCCCCGCCGAAAACGTAGAGCTTGTCCCCGATCACGCCTGCCGCATTGCCGCCCGCGCCCGACCCCTTCGGCATCGGCGCAGCGTTGCGCCACCTGTCCTCCTTGGCGTCATAGACCTCGTGCGCATCGCTGGGCCCGTTCTCGACATGCCGCCCGCCAGCCACATGCCAAAGCCCGCCAATCATGCCGCCTGTGGCGCTGTTGCGCTTGCTCAAGGCAGGCGCCGCCGTGCTCCATGCGTTCGCCACCGTGTCATAGACCAGATGATGATCTGTATCGGCATGGTCGCCATAGGCGAGGTTCGCGGTTCCCTTCGGTGCGCGCCCGCCAACAATGTGGATGCGCTCGCCGATCACCGTCGCAACAGCCTCCGCATGCGGCGCGGGCGCATCGCGCAGCCCGTTCCAGCCGCCCATGCCGTCGAGAAACTGCGTCGATGTCGTCATGATCCAGTTCACCGCGCCGGGATTTGTCCTGAACCCGCCCAGCAGGAACAGTTGCCCCTTGCAGGACACCGCCTGCGGATGGTGCGTCGCATGCAATAACGGCTTCAGTGTTTCAATCGCGCCTGTCGCCGGATCGTAGGCCACGTGCCGATCCGACACGCCCACCACACGTCCGCCTTCGCCCAGCAGTCCGCCAACCACATGGATGCGTCCCTTGTGCAGCGCGGGATAGATTTCCTGCACCGCAAACGGCAGCGGCGCTCTCGCGCTCCATTGCGGGGCCGCCATCGGCTGCGCCACGCCCGGGCTCGTGCAGGCGGTCGCCAGCCCGGCGCCGGCGGAGAGCAGGGCAGTCCGGCGTGTCATGTCCATCGCGATCTCGTTTCTTGCTCGTCTGACGTCCATCGCTAGTGTGCGCCAAAACCTCCGGGGAATAAACATGCGCCTGCTCGCCGCCGCCACGCTTGTCCTGCTGTCTGCCTGCGTCAGCTCGCTCACGCCCGAGATGAAGGTTGAGCAGCTCATGCGCGACTACACGAAAGCCTGGAACAAGCACGACAGCGCCACCATCGCTCGCGACTTCTACCGCACCGGCCCTGGCGTCGAAGAACAGACCGCCAGCCTCGAGCGCGGCTTCGAAAACCTGCGCGGACAGGGTTACCACCACTCCGACATCCACGAGATCAAGGCCTGCATGACAGGCGAGGATACAGCGTGGGCGGGCATGAAGTTCACGCGCCTGAAAGAGGATGGCCAACCGCTGCCGCCGAAGGACCGCGCCAGCTCCTACACGCTTGAGAAATTCTCCGACGGCTGGCGCATCACCAAGGTCGGGGCAGGCGGTGTCAGCGCGGACCAGCCACTTGCGTGTCCCGCCAGTTGAGCGCCACGCTCAACCGCGCTTGACCACCCGATCCCGCGCGATCCCTTCAATGCTGATCACGCCGCACTGACGCATCGTCTGCACCAGCTCCTCGTCAAGGATCTCCATCGCCTTGGAGACGCCGGCCTCGCCATAGCCGCCCAGTCCCCACGCATAGGGCCGCCCGATGCACACCATGTCCGCGCCCAGCGCCAGCGCCTTGAACGCATCGGACCCGCGCCGGATGCCGCCATCGATCAGGATCGGCACGCGCCCGGCCACTGTCTCGGCGATCTCCGGCAACACGTCGAGCGTGCCAACAAGGCTCTCCTCAACGCGTCCGCCATGATTGGAGATGATGATGCCGTCGACACCGCGTGCAATCGCCAGTTCGGCGTCCTCGGGCGTCATGATCCCCTTCACCAGCAACCGTGACTTCACCAGGTCGCGCAGCCGAGAGACATACTCCCAAGTCAGCTTCGAGGAGTGCGGCGAAACTGCGCCGTAAAGCTCCAGCCCGTCGAACATCCGCTTGCGCGAGAAGTCATAGCCCTGACGCGGAATATGACAGGTCGCACAGGCGCGCGTGTCCATCCGCGCCCCGATCGCCTGCGCCTCGCGCCGGTGGCCGCCGCC
>JAVBYB010000511.1 GCA_030824255.1 bacterium | reverse complement strand
GTGTGCACGCATCCGGACTGGCAGGGGCGCGGACTTGGCGCGGCGCTGATGAAAGCCGTGGGCGCAAGGATGATACAGGAAGGGGACCAGCCCTTCCTGCACACCTATGCCAGCAACGCGACCGCGATCGCGCTCTACAGGAAGCTCGGTTTTGTGGTGCGCGCAGATGTGGTCCACGCGCAATGGACGCGCGCCTAGCGCGGGATCTCTTCCGATTGATAGACGGAGAAGACGTGGCCGTCAGGGTCGCCGAGGTCGGCGGACCAGCCGCCGGGCGCTTCGCTGAGGGGCGTGACGATGGTGGCGCCCTTTTTTGCGAGGCCCTCAACGATCCCGTCGATGCCTCCTTCGGCCAGTGTGAAGACGATGATGGGCGACTGGCCCGCCTTCGCTTCGGGATTGCCGAAGAAGATGAGGTCAATACCGCCGGCCGTATGGGCGATCAGGAAGTCGCCGCCGTGTTCAGACCCATCGCCAGGCACGCGGTCGACGCTCAGACCAAGCGTGTCGCGATAGAAGGCTTCGGTGCGGTCAACGTCAGACACGTAATAGACAATGTTTCCGATCGCATATCTGCCGAGCATGGGTGTCTCCTTATCTGCTTACCCGCGTGTCTGTTGCCGCGGGGCGGGGATCTGTGAGCGGCTGACTACAAAAAGATGCCCGTCGGGATCGTGGCTGGCGAGCAAGGCGTGCTCGCGCCGGGCGGGACCGAGCAGGGCGCGGCGGATGCGGCCGAACGCGAGAGGGCCGGTCGGGTCGGCGCTGGGCATTGGTGCGCTGTCCAGGGCGCGCTTCAACTGGTTGATCCGCTGCCGAAGCGCGGTTTCCGACAGGTTCAGCAGCCAGCCAATTTCCTGGCGGGTGTGGCCGGAGAGGGCGAGGAGAGCGGTGAGGCGGAGGGCTGGCGACAGACCCTCCAGCTGGAGGTGGCTAGCGCGCGGTCCATCCGGCGGGGCCTGTGTCTCGGTCCACGCGGACTCTCGCATTCGCCGGCGCACACTTGTCCGGGCGTCGAATGCTGCCCGATTGCGGATGACGCCGTAGAGCCAGCGGCGGGTCTCGGGCGAGGCGAGGTCGGTGCGGCCGGATTCAAGCGCCGCGAGAAGCGCGGACTGCAGGATGTCGTCGGCTTCCTCCGGCCGGCGCGCATGGCGGCGGGCCTGTGCCTGAAGATCAGCGAAGGCGCGGGGGCCGGGCATGCCTCGACGCTAGCGTAGCGGGACCATCGGGGGAATGGGCGGGGCCTTGTCTACGTCGCGGGCGTGACACTGACCGGCTTTTCGGGATCGGCCGGCAGGTCAATGATGAGTTTTTCGTCGCCGGTTTTCACGTCGCCGGTTCCTTCCTCAATCCACGACCGGCTAATCTTCAACACGACGCGCGTGGGCGATTCCTCGATAACGTCCCAGCTGTTGAAGTCGCCGAGCATGTAGACCTGCGTCCAGCCGCGCTGCTCGTCATTGTAGCGCGCGAGATAGGTGTAAAGGCCATTGATCGCCGGATCGCCCCCGGCGGTGGAGAAGATCTTGAAGTCGGCATCCTTGATGTTGTGAATGTCGGTCACATGCGCCTCGGGCATGTGCTCGTTCTCGGCCTCGAGTGTCTGTGCCGGGCCAGAAGGCTGGGCGGGCGTAGCGGCCGGAGCGGCAGGCGCGTCGGCAGCTGCCGGTGCAGCGGGCGCCGCCGCTTCCTCGGCCGCAGGCTGGCAGGCCGCCAGCGCTAGCGCGGTGGCGAAAACGGCGTGTTTCATGATGCGTCCCCAGAAGGTTCCATCGGTTGTAGACAGGTCCCGCGCCGCCGCAAGCGGGGCGTCGCCCCGGCATGAGGCGGTTTGCCGGTTTTTTCCGATTGCGGTATAGCCGCCTCATGGCCCAACCCGCCTCAGATATGGCCCCCGCATACAAGCCGGTGATCGGCGCCCTGTTGAAGGGTTACAAGGCGACGCTGTCGCCTGTGTTCATGGCCATTGGCGTGCGCTGTCGGCATGAGCCGTCGTGCTCGGAATACTGCGCGGAATGTGTGTCCAGGCATGGCGTCTGGGCCGGGTCCTGGATGGGGCTGGCGCGGTTTGCGCGCTGCAGGCCCGGAGGATCGCACGGGTGGGACCCGGCGCCGACCCTAACTACCACCGGCGCGCGGTGGTTTACCCCCTGGCGCTTTGGCGTCTGGAGCGTGGACCGGTCCGAAACCGCTCGCCCTTAAAGTTCGGGACCGTTCAGAGCAGTAATTGCGGAGGTCGCAAGGCCCCACGATTGTCATCCCGGAAGCGCGAAGCGCTATCCGGGACCCTTCTGGCCACCGTCGGGGTGGACGAATGGGTCCCGGCTCTCCGCTGCGCTCCGGCCGGGATGACAACCGAAAAGGTGGGTTCAACGGGACGCGAAATCGCCCTACACCTCCGCCGACACGACGAAAGACGAGACAATGATCAACGTATCCTTCCCCGATGGTTCTGTGCGCGAGTACCCGGATGGGTCCACGCCCATGGCGATTGCGGAGGCCATCTCGAAGTCGCTGGCCAAGCGGTCTGTGATCGCCAAGGTGGACGGCGAGCTCTACGACATGAAGCGCCCGCTGACGGGCGATGTGAAGCTGGAGCTTCTGGACATCAATGCGAAGGAGTCGCTGGAGCTTCTGCGCCACGACGCCAGCCATGTGATGGCGCAGGCGGTTCAGGAGCTGTTTCCCGGCACGCAGGTTACGATTGGGCCGGTGGTGGAGGACGGGTTCTATTACGACTTCGCGCGGAAGGAGCCGTTCTCCACGGATGACTTCGCGAAGATCGAAGCGAAGATGAAGGAGATCGTCGACCGCGACCTGCCGATCAACCGCGAGGTCTGGTCGAAGGACGACGCGATCGCGCACTTCGAGAGGATCGGCGAGGACTACAAGGCGCAGATCATCGACGACATCATTCCTCCCGGTGAAGCCATCACGCTCTATTCCCACGGCGACGTGTGGAGCGACCTGTGCCGTGGGCCGCACCTGCCGAGCACGGGCAAGCTGCCGAAGGCGTTCAAGCTGATGAAGATTGCGGGCGCTTACTGGCGCGGCGATCATCGCAACGAGATGCTGCAGAGGATGTATGGCACGGCATGGGCAAACGAGAAGGACCTCGCCGCCCACCTGATGCGTCTCGAGGAAGCCGAGAAGCGCGACCACAGGAAGCTGGGCCGTGAGCTCGATCTCTTCCACATGCAGGAAGAGGGCAAGGGTATGGTGTTCTGGCACCCCAAGGGCCTGACGCTGTGGCGCGTGGTGGAGAACTATGTGCGCCGTCGCCTGGATGAAGCGGACTATATCGAAGTGCGCACGCCGCAGGTTCTCGACCGCAAGTTCTGGGAACAGTCGGGCCACTGGGACAAGTATCGCGACAACATGTTTATCGCGGAGACGGCGGAGGACGAGACGCTGTCGCTGAAGCCGATGAACTGTCCCGGCCACGTGCAGATCTTCAAGCAGGGCCAGAAATCCTATCGCGACCTGCCGATGCGCATGGCCGAGTTCGGCGCGTGCCACCGGTATGAGCCTTCGGGCGCGCTGCACGGGCTGATGCGCGTGCGCGCTTTCACGCAGGACGATGCGCACATCTTCTGCCGCGAGGACCAGATTGAATCGGAAACGGCGCGCTTCATCACGCTCGCCAAGTCGATCCATTCGGATTTCGGGCTGGAGACGGATCACATCAACCTCGCCACGCGCCCTGAAACGCGCGCGGGATCGGATGAGTTCTGGGACAAGGCCGAGACGCAGATGATGTCGGCGGCGCGCGCCGCCGGCGTTGAGCCGATCATCGCGGAAGGCGATGGCGCGTTTTATGCGCCGAAGCTCGACTTCGTCATCAAGGACGCCATCGGCCGCGAATGGACGATCGGCACGATCCAGCTCGACTATGTGCTGCCCGATCGGCTCGACGCGGA
>JAVBYB010000513.1 GCA_030824255.1 bacterium | reverse complement strand
TCATGGCGACCGATCACAGTGCGGAGGGCCGCCAGATCGCGAAGCTGAAAGCGTGGCGCGCCAAGCGCAACGAAGAGGCCGTGGCGAACGCGCTCGGTGAGCTGCGCGCGGCGGCGGCCAGCGGCGCGAACATCATGCCCCCGTCCATCGTGGCGGCGAAAGCGGGCGTGACGGTCGGCGAGTGGGGCCACGCCCTGCGCGAGACGTTCGGCGAATATCGCGGACCGACGGGCGTTGCGATCGTGATCGCGACTAATGGCGAGGAAGACCTCGAACAGGTCAAAAGCGAAGTCGAGCGCGTGTCGAAGAAGCTCGGCCGGACGCTGACCTATGTGGTGGGCAAGCCGGGGCTAGATGGTCACTCGAACGGGTCCGAGCAGATCGCCGCGCGGGCGCGGGCGGCGGGCATGAACGTGATCTACGAGGGCATTCGCTTCACGCCGGAAGAGATCGTGCAGCAGGCGATCGACAGCCAGGCGCATGTAGTCGGCCTGTCGATCCTTTCGGGCTCGCACCTCGATCTGGTGAAGGACACGCTGGGTATCCTGCGCGCCAAGGGGCTGGACATTCCGGTGGTCGTCGGTGGGATCATCCCGGAAGCCGATGCGCTCGCGCTGAAGCAGATGGGCGTGCGCCGCGTCTACACGCCGAAGGATTACAAGATCACCCAGATCATGGGCGATGTTGTAAAGGTGGTGGAAGAGACGCTGACGAAGGCTGCGGAGTAGGACTTAGCTTTTCAGCAAAGCCTCCAGCGCATCGGCTACCGCGGTCATACCCTTGGCGTTCGGGTGATACATCGTGCCGCCGACAGGCGCTCCCGGGCGCGGGTAGCCGTTCATCCACGGGTCGGTTGAGCAGGCGTCGTGGCCTTTCGATAACTCGGAAGCGGTGATGATGCTGGCGTTGTTCTGGCCGGCGACGGTGCGCGTGATCTCGGCGAGGCGGCGGGCGATGTAGCGGGCCCCGTCGGCCTGGAAAACGTCTAGCGGTGTGGAGGCGCAGGTTCCGTTCTCAGGGAGCACGGCGAGATAGTCCACGAACACGAGCTGCGCCTGCGGTGCGCGGCGGCGGATGTCCTTCGCGACGGCGTCCATGCGCGCCGCGAGATCGGCGTAAGTCTTTTCGGCGGGCGGCGTGATCGGCGGCGAGCAACCGGCTTCGATGCCGGTCTCCTTCATCAGGCCGGCGCAGGAAGCGGCAGTGAGGCCGCCGATATAGCCGAGGTCATTGCCGCCGATGGTGAGCGTGACGAGGCGCGTGTCGGGCGTGAGCGCGTCGAGCTGGGGCGGTATGGCGCCGCGCGGACCGGTGAGGTGGTTGGTGGTCGCGCCGCTGCAGCTGACATCTGTGAGATCTAGCTTCAGGCGGCTGGCGAGCTGGTGTGCGTAGTTCTGCGTGGAGCGGTAGCAAGGCGCCGGCGTCGGCTCGTAGTAGTCGGGGATGCCGGGACCGGCGGCGAAGGATGAGCCCATGGCGACATACTTTGCCCCAGCCAGGGATGGCGCGGCGGACGGAGTCTGCGCGCAGGCGCCGAGCGCCATGACGGCGAGCGCCGTGCAGAGACGTGTGAGGTTCATGACGCTTTCCCCGGGGAGGTGATGGCGCGAGCTAACACCGAAGCCCGACGCGTGCCTAGCCGCAGGCCAAGTCACGCGATAGACCGCGCGCATGACAATCGAAGCTGTCCGCCTCGAGAACGCATTCGTTCGACTTGAGCCGCTGGAGGAGCGGCATCGGGAGCCGTTGCGGGAGGCTGGGAATGATCCGGATCTGTGGCGGTTCGCGAACGTCAATCTCGACAACACGGATTTCGATGCGTGGGTCGATCATCGCTTTGGGGAAATGAAGCGAGCTGGGGAGATGACGTATGCGGTGCTCGACAGGGCGTCGGGCACGTATGCTGGATCGACCAGCCTGCTGGCCTATGTGCCGGCACACAAGCGGGTGGAGATCGGCTGGACATGGTATGCCAAGCCGTTCTGGGCGGGCGCAGTGAACCCCTCGTGCAAGCGGTTGTTGCTGGCGCATGGCTTCGAGGTGCTGGGGCTCAATCGCCTAGAGCTGAAGGCGGATGCGCGCAATGAGCGGTCGTGCAAGGCGATGGCGCGGTTCGGCGCGACGTTCGAGGGCATACATCGCGCGCATATGGTGCGGCCGGATGGGCGGCTGCGTGACACGGCGTGGTTCAGCGTTATCCGCGAAGAGTGGCCGCGCGTGCGCGACGCGCTGGATGCAAGGCTGGCGGGGTTTGTCGCGATCTGAGCGGAAAACGATTGAACTGGCGGGCGATTGCTGGCGATCTGCAGGCGATGCTGGCGGAGAGAATCATGAAGTCGATTGCTGGGCTGGTGTTCGCGCTCGGTCTTTGTGCGTGTACAACGCCGAGGCCGACGCCGACGCCTACCACGCTGAGCGATGCGGACTTCAAGCCGATGCTGACTGCAGCGTTTACCTCGAACAAGCTTGCCGAATGGGAGCCGGCTGCTGCGGCGTTGCTGGCGCGGACGGACATCACTGACGCGCAGAGGGCACAGGTGTATTTTGCCCGTCGCATCAATCGAGGGGTGTTTGTGCAAAGCGGCACTGTGGCGACGCCGCAGTGCGCGCTGGCGGATATTGATCGCGGGCTTGCGCTGATGCCGGAAGGGCCAGCAGCAGAGGCGGCAAAGCGCGATCGGCTTTATCAGCTGTCACGCGACCGCTTCTTCACGGCGCCGGGAAACTGCGACTAGGGAGGCAGGCTCAACGAAGCGTGCAGTTGCGCAGGAGCTGCGCGGCCGTTAGCGCGGTCGGGTGCATTGCGAGAACCGTCATGACCACACCGACGATCAGCTTCGATGATTTTCTCAAGGTCGACATACGTGTTGGCGTGATCGTTGCCGCCGAGCCGTTTCCGGAGGCGCGCAAGCCGGCCATCAAGCTGCGCATCGATTTCGGGCCAGATATCGGCGAGAAGAAATCTTCCGCGCAGATCGCCAAATACTATTCGCCAGAAACGCTGATCGGGAAGCACGTGATGGCCGTGGTGAACTTCCCGTCGCGCCAGATCGGCAAGTTCATGTCGGAAGTGCTGACGCTGGGCGTGCCGGACGAAGAGGGCGCGGTGGTGCTGATCACGCCAGATATCGCAACGCCAGTTGGCGGGCGCCTGTTCTAGCTATTTCTTCGGCGCTGGCTTTCGCGTGGAGCACGCCGCAGCGGCGCGGCGGAGGGTACGCAACTCATTCATCAGCGTCACCCAGCGCCCCGGACCGATGGTGTCCAGCAGTTCGGTCTGCACGCTCGCCCAGGCTGGAGTTGCACTGTCGAGCCGCTGCTGACCCCGAGATGTGAGGCTTAGCAGGCGTTGGCGGCGGTCCGCGCCGCGCTCCACGGCGATGAGGTCTGCTTCGGCGAGGGGGCGGATGGCGCGGGGGATGCCGGAGGCGTCCATGCCGAGCGCTTCAGCAAGGGCGCCCACATTCATCGGACCCATGTTGCGCAGTGTCATCATCAGGTTGAACTGATGACCCGTCAGGCCGAAGGGGGCGAGGGCGGGATCATATGCGGCGACAACAGCGCGGGACGCCTTGGCGACGTGGCGGAGGATGCACGCATCATGTGTGTAGGCTTCGTGCGCGTTTGCAAGCGCAGCCGCAGCAAGGTCTGCCGCCTGCTGGTCCGCTACGAGAGTCCGCCCAGTAAGCTGGTCGGGCATCGCCGCATATCCACTATTGCCTCGCGGCAATCCTGATCCCACCGATTCGAGTAAAGGCCGAGTGCGGTCGCGTCAACGCCGGCCAGCGAGCCAGACACCCGCAAGCACAAGGGCCCCTCCCGCAAGCTGCACCGGCGTGAGTGTTTCGTTGAACAGCGGCCAGGCGACGAGCGCCCCGGCGACGGGCTGGATCAGGAGGAGCAGGCCTGCAAGCGCGGCGGGCGTGATGCCGA
>JAVBYB010000026.1 GCA_030824255.1 bacterium | reverse complement strand
AACGCTGCTCTGGCATTTCCCGTTCTTCGGCTTCGTCTCGGCGATTTACATGTTCCTGCTCGGAACATTCTTCACGCTCACCATCGTCGGCGCGCCGCTCGGCACAGGCCTGTTCGAGCTTGGCCGCTTCTACCTCACGCCCTTCGGATACCGCATGGTCGACGCCAGCGACCTGCCGACCGGCCTCAGCCAGAATCCGCTCTGGCGTGTGTGGGGCTGGGTGATGGTCCTGCTCTGGCTGCCCTTCGGCATCTTCGCGACGATCGCGCTGGCGATCCAGGCCGCGCTCCTCTGCCTCACCATCATCGGCATACCCGCCGGCGTCGCCGTCGCCCGCTCCCTCGGCACCGTGCTCAACCCCGTCGGCAAGAAAATGATCTCCGCCGACCTCAACGCCGAACTCACCCGCCGCCGCACAAGCCACCAAGCCGACGCCTACATGCACCGCCGCTAGCGCCATCCCCGACCACGTGCACGCCGTTTGAGAAAGGCGTACTTTTAGGAGCAGGGATTCCCCCAGTTGTGATTCATTAGGCAATACAGCCGAGCATCTCTCACGCAAAACAGAACGAGGGGGAAGCTCAATGCTCGAATGGATCAACAAGCAAGATGACTGGGTAAGAGACGCGCTGCGTCGTCATTCAAGCACCGCGACGTTTGAGCTAGCGATGGCAGACAAGGAGGCGATACTTGCGGGAGTTCGCCACAAGGCGGGACATAAACCGGATAGCAAGAGCACAGCACCTGTATTCACACCAATCGTCGCTAGCGATTTGAAACACGGTATGGACGTCGGAAAACCAACCATACTCTGCTCTTTGGGCCCGCTGGAAAACGTCGGCCGCTTAGCCAAAGGCCAATCACTTTCGTTCGCACTCGACGGCATCACGCTTGTCTATGGCGAGAACGGCAGCGGCAAGAGCGGCTATTGCCGCATAACGAAAAAGCTATGCCGCAGTCTTTCATCCGAAGATCTAATCGGCAACGTCTTCGAAGAGGGGGATAAGCTACCCGCAGAAGTCATGGTTCGCTATCGCCCCGCGGATGCGAAGGATGAAGAAGAGCCAGTCGAAGAAACTTGGATTGACGGTACCCCTGCCCCATCAGCTCTTCGTCATGTTTCGGTATTCGACAGTCGAAACGCGCAGCTCTACATCTCGCAAAACAATAGGATCGACTACCTGCCATCGGAGGTTGCGCTTCTCGAGGCTCATGCAGCCAATCGAGATGAGATGGCCGCTTTGTTCGACGCAGAGAAAAAGGAACTTGAGGCTAGAACTAAAGTGCCGCTGCCCACTGGGTATTCAACTGGCACGCCAGCATCGGACTTGGTGAAACGACTCGACCCCAAGCAAAAGACGCTGCCTACCGTAAAAGAAATCATTGACGCCAGCGAGTGGGAAGAAGGTCACCAGGCAGAGCACGACTCTCTAACGAAGAAGCTGGCTGAAGATCCGGCTACTCGCTTGGCAACGGCAGATCGGGTAGCTGCTACGCTCCGAGATATCGATCAAACCATCGCCACCCTCGGGTCGATTGTCGGTAACGCTGGAATAGAAAAACTGTCCAAAGCCGTAGACGAGGTTGCAGTCGCCACTTCGACAAAATCCGCCTTGGCACAGGGGACGTTTTCTGGAGAACCGCTAACCGGCGTTGGAAGTGATGTCTGGCGGCGCATGTACAATATCGCAAGAGAGTTCGCTCGCAGTGCCGATTTTGCGGACGTTCCGGAAAACCCAGGGGACCCTTGCGTACTTTGTCAGCAACCGCTGACCGAAGCGGGAAGCAATCGGATTAAGCGCTTCAACGCTTTCGTCGCTGATGCAGCAACAAAAGCGCTAGAACAAGCGCAAGCCTCGCTGGATGCCGCGCTCAACGAGCTACAATCCACGACCATACCCAAGCCGGCCATCGTCGAAAAAATGTTAGCCGAGTACGCGGCTATTTCCACTGACTGCGCAACCCTAGCCAATGAAATTCAATCGTTCCTAAAATCCGCCGCCGCCAGAAAACTTGCGCTGGAGAATGCAGTTACCGCAGGCACCTTCGATGACATGGGCGAATTGGCGGCAATGCCGAGCGCCAAGGTAGCATCCGCAATAGCGGAGCTAGACAGCGAAATCGTTGTACTGAAGGACGCCAGTAAGACCGATGAAGAGCGCGCCAAGAACAAAGCCCGACTAGCGGCGCTGTCAGATCGTCACCTTCTGAGCGGCGACCGGGAGACCGTCCTTGCACGTCTGGCCGATCTTTCCGATCTACTACACGCCAAAAGTTGCGCGACAATCGTGGGAAATCAACAACTCTCGACGCAGATTACGATCATAAGGCGTCAACTCCTCGCAAAGGGGTTGGGGTTGCGCATCCAGAAAGAAGTTTCCGAGTTAGGCCTCGACCATCTTCCATTCACGGTGAGCGATAGAAGTCGAGATGGGCACAGCTATTTCGAAGTGGGGCTTGAGAGCTCTGTTGCGGCAAAAAATGAGCGAGTATTGAGTGAGGGAGAGCAGCGAGCTCTAGCTCTGGCTTGCTTTCTTGGCGAACAGCCAGAAGGCGGGATGCACGGCATCATAGTCGATGATCCAGTTTCTTCGCTAGATCATCTTCGCGTTCGCCGCGTTGCGAAGCGATTGGTCGCGGAGGCAAAAAAGGGAAAGCAAGTTGTGATTTTTACGCACAACTTGCTGTTCTACAACGAGGTGTCAGACGCTGCTGCCGAGGATGCCGTGCCGCTGGTGAAGCGCGTTGTGACAAAGTCGGAAGAAAAAGGATTCGGGCTAATCTCAGAAAGTGACGAACCTTGGATGGTTCGCAAAGTGTCTGACAGAGCAAATTATCTACGAGATAGGCTGAAGGAATTCGAAGGCGTTACGGCTTTTGACACCGATGAGTATCGCCGCAAGGTCAAAGACTTTTACACCGACCTTCGTGAAACGTGGGAACGACTCGTCGAAGAAGTGCTCTTGGGAAAAGTCGTTGAGCGAATGAACTCCGACGTTAAGACGCAAAGCCTTCGAATTGTGGAAGTCAGTGATGAGGATCATGCAACGATCTACCGCAACATGAAAAAGGCATCCGAGTTTTCCGGTCACGACAAAGCAGCAGGAAAAGACGCCGCCACGGCAAGACATGTCGATATGAAGGCAGCTCTCGACGCTCTTGATACATATCGCGTTTCCGTGACGAAGCGCCGGAAAGAAACGCAAGAGCGCCGCGAGAAGCTGGAATCCGCACCTGCTGGCAAGACGGCATAGAGCGCGCCACCCCACGCGCACCTGCCCTCACAGGAAGGCGCGCGCGGCGTAACGCCTAGTCCCAGATCGGCTTGCCGAGGTTGAAGTCTTCCGCGTCGGTGAGGACGCCGGTCCCCGCGCCGATGGCCGCGCCGGCGACAACGCCAACCGGGCCGCCGAGCAGGCCGACGCCCGCGCCGATGGCGGCGCCAGAGATGCCGCGCTGGCTGTTCGTCGTGCCGCATGCGCCCAGCAGCAAGAGAGCGGCGACGCCGCAGGCAAGTCGTTTCATGTCAGATGTCCTTCGAGAAGCCCCAGTCCTCAAAGGCCAATCTGCGCTTGCTCCCATCGTTCCGGCGCCGTGCTGTCATGCAGGGTTGCTGCGGCGCGAAAGCCTCACTCCCCCAACTTCAGCAACGGCAATCCAATCGCCTGCTGCGCCGTGAACGCCTGCTTCTTGAAGCCGGTGCGCACGCCGGGCTCGGGCCCGAATTCCATCAGCTGGTCGGTTGAGGCGCTGTAGCGGGGCCATTGCGCGCAAGGCGCGCCGGTCTTCGCGAAGCTGGCCCAGCAGCCGTGCATCAGGTCCGCCATGAACACGTCGTTCGGGCCGATATCGCCCACGGGCGAGGTCATCATGTTCCACACATAGGGAATCTCGGTGGCGTGCCCGGCGGACTTCGCCGTGCCGCGATAGGCCTC
>JAVBYB010000426.1 GCA_030824255.1 bacterium | reverse complement strand
CGGCTGCCTCCGAGGCGTTGGCGAGGCGAGCGATGCCTACAGATTCAGCCTGCGAGTTCCCGGGGATATCAAGAGAATCACTCATTGAACTTTCCTTCCATTATCGCGACTCAGAAAGTATCACGGTTTATAACCGTTAACCAGTGGGCGAGTTGATATGAATATACTGGGCGTGACGCATCCGACCGGTGCAGATAACTCAGCCTGCTTGATCTGCGACGGAACTATAGTCGGACTTTATGAGGAGGAACGGTTTTCTCGGCAAAAACATAGCCTAAATGCCCCTGCACGGCATTCGGTCAGTGGATTGCTTCGCCGGGCGGGGATAACTATCTCCGATTTGGATGCAGTTGTCGTCGGCCTCGAGCGACCGCAAGACCGGCTTGCATGCGGACTTGCAGTGGACACCTATATTGGGGACATGGCACGGGTCTACGACTACCATGAAGCGAGACTCAATTGGCTTGGCGGAAGCCGAGACCACATCGATCACTATGTTGCCCATGCGCGCAGTGTCGCTCCCTATTTCGCCGGGCGAACAGCCAATCTACTGATGTTGGATGGCTGGGGAGGCGATTCCGCCGGGGCTGGGATGTTCTTGTCGACAGACGGCCAGCTTCGGGAACTGTGGCGAGTACCGATATCGCACAGCCTTGGCCTCTTCTATCAGCGGGTTACGGCACAGCTTGGATTCCAGCCGCATGCCGACGAAGGCAAAACGATGGGCCTCGCCGCCTACGGGGAGGTAGATGAAGCATTGTTGCCTGACTATTGCGATGCCGAGACGGGCTTGCCTGAGCTGGCGCGCTACCTGGAGTTCATGGATCGCAGTCGCCTAAAGCGCTCAGGCGACGCGCCTCTGACTACAGCGCACCGCAACTTTGCGGCTACGGCTCAATATTATCTGGAGCGAGCCCTTATTCGCTCCGCCGAACGCATGTGGCGCGAGACGGGGTGTTCCGCATTCGGACTTGCTGGGGGCGTGGCTCTCAATTGTGTCGCCAATGGCAAGCTCGCAAATGCTAGCTTTGTTTCTGATTTGGTGGTTACGCCCGTGGCCAACGACAGCGGAGTCGCGCTGGGAGCCGCGATCGACCGAGCACAGCGCGAAGAGGGCAGATGCCCGGAGCTGCCGTCAAATCATGCATTCCTCGGACCCAACTTTGGCCCCGACGAGATTGACGCCGCATTGCGCTTTGCGAAGCTGGAGTTGCACCATTGCGATCCGGCGATAATCGCAACGGACGCTCTGATGCAGGGAAAGATAATCGCAGTCTATCAGGGACATGCCGAGATTGGGCCTCGCGCACTCGGCGCGCGAAGCATACTAGCAGATCCTCGCACCCGCGCGATGCGCGATCGGGTGAATAGCGATGTGAAGCGCCGAGAATCTTGGCGGCCGTTCGCACCAATAGTTTCTGCGAAGCAAGCAGGCGACATATTCGGTCGAGCCACACCGTTCATGACGATCGCAGACAAAGTGCGTGAGCCGTGGAGAGATGCACTCGGCGCCGTTGTTCATGTAGATGGTTCGACGAGAGCGCAGGTCTTGCCAACGGGCTCTGCTCTTACAACCGCGCGCATTCTAGAGCGCTTTGGCGAGGCTACCGGGACCCCAGTCCTGCTGAATACAAGCTTCAACCTGAACGACGAGCCGATGGTGGCGAAGCCTGATCATGCTATTGCAACCTTCTTCCGAAGCGGGCTCGATATGCTTGTGTTCGAACATGGCGTACTGGTGAAGAGATGACCGCAGACTTGTTCAGCCAGTCACCCGCCCCAAACGAGGGGCTCGATCTTGCAAGGGAGATTGCCGCTGGCAGGCGCAACTTTTCAGATTGCCAGTTCGACCAAGCAAAAGCCAATGGTCTTGATTTGACTGGCGTGAAATTTATCCGATGCCGCTTTGACCAAGCGAGTTTCAGAGGGACGACCCTTGAGGAAACCGAGTGGCTGAGTTGCATCGCGCCCGGCTCAAACTTCGATGCAAGTGATTGCAATGACGGGCGCTTTATTAAGTGCAATCTCGCAAACTCGTCATGGCGCGGTGCTAAATTGGGCTCGGCTCACTTTGAAGACTGCAAGCTAACCGGAGCCGATTTTTCAGAGATGAAGCTCATGGTGCCGACTTTAATGCGCTGCCTTCTCGTAAGCGCGTTTCTTCGCGGCGCCTCGTTTCGGAAGAGGACGCTCGAGGGGCTCGATTTCAGCGATGCGGACCTGGGCGGCGCAGACTTTCGCGATGCCGTGCTGCTCGATTGTCGCCTGCGAGGCGCCTCCCTCCGCGCCACTCGGTTTGATAACGCCGACCTCCGAAGTTGTGACCTAGGTGTGTTGAATCTGAGCAGTGTCGATGCCTTCCGTGGGGCGACTATCTCGCGCAACCAGGCCACCGAGTTGCTTCATGGCTTTGGCATCCAGGTGGTCTAGGCGATGATAATCGGAAGCTCGCCAAACCTCCCCATCCTCAGCCAACAAGAGATCGTCGAGCGCCTATCGGGCGAGCGATCGTTCAGCGGCGTTACAATCTGCTTAGATCAGCTGCCTGAGCAGTCAGATTTCTCCGCTACCACCTTTCTAGATTGTTCATTCAGCGGCTCGACGCTGACGGGAGAGGATTTTTCGGCCAGCAAGTTTAAGAACTGTACTCTGCCGGGAATACGCTTCTCCGGCACGTCATTCGTGGAATGCGAATGGGAAGATTGCTTGCTCTATGACAAGGAACGAAGCGAGGGCTGTACGTTTACGAACTGCGAACTGCGCGAAAATCTCATCATCAACTGCGTACTCAGGAAATCTACGTTCGTTCGATGCGACCTGTACGATCTTTCAGCACGAGGTAGCAGTTTTCGCGCCACCAAAATGAAGCGGTGTGACTTTGGTAGGGCATACTCGCGAAACGTGTCCCGAGTTCAGGCGAAATTCGAAAAATGCGATTTCAGCTACGCCGACCTCACCGAGATCGATCTTCACGGGTGCCAGCTCCTCGACTGTAATTTTAGTGGCGCGGCATTGACGGAAGCTGATTTGAGAGGAGTCAGTTTAATCGGGTCTGTGCTTGATGGTATTGAAGTGGGGAACGCTCAAATGGATGAAGCTGATATCCGCGGATGCTCCCTTTCGGACTTCGACTTGGCTTCCCTGCAGAGCTACGCTGGCCTGAAGGTAAGCTCCGCTCAGATGCAGACATTGTTAGAGAGGTTGGGTGTGCGGATCTTTTCCGACATCCAATCAAACTAAGCCTTGGCATCTGTCGCGCCCGGATCCTGGCAGCAGGGTAGCAGCAGGGTAGGCGTGCCGGGCTCGCGACGCGGCCGCCCCGCCGTGCCAGTCTGGAATTAATTAGACGAAAGCTCTTTCCCTGTCCCGGCGCACTAAGCGGGCGGTCGCCTAACGGCCCAAGCCCAGCCGTAACAACCGTTCGGTCGACGGACCGTTCTCCACCCAAGTTCGGATATTCACCTCTTAGCGCCCATAGCGGTCGTTCATGGGTTCATGACTAGAACAAGCGCCGGCTCCGATGCCCCTTGTATCCTGGCCCTCATCCCCTCTCACCTTCTTCGGGCCAATCTAGAAGCGCTGCTACGAGCGCTATCCCGACAAGGTGCCGGCGCCGCGGAGACGTGTTCTCCCGACGGGCCATCACGCAACTCATCCAGATAGTCGCTCCACCATTGGTGCATCGCGACACGCTCGTCCCAATAGGCGCCGCGATTATATGTGCCGCGCACCGCATCCTTGTCGGCGTGCGCCAGTGAGCGTTCGATCGCGTCCGGGTTCCACTTCCCGCTTTCGTTGAGCAGGGTGGACGCGGTGGTCCGCAGACCATGTGCGGTGACCTCGCCAGCGGCGTAGCCCATGCGCCGAAATGCCTGGTTGACCGTGTTTTCGCTAAGCGGGCGTCGAGAGGTGTGAAACGCTGGAAAGATATAGCCGTC
>JAVBYB010000027.1 GCA_030824255.1 bacterium | reverse complement strand
AAGCGGCTGCTAAGATTCCTTATGCGGTAGCGACGCCGTGCTTACTGGTGATCTCTCAGGCCAAGCACGCGCTTGGCGACCACATTGAGATTTACCTCGGATGTGCCGCCTTCGATCGAGTTACCCTTGGCTCGGAGCATCGAACGTGTCGACATGATCTCACCTGACTTGAAGCCGTCGCCTTCCCATCCGAGACCCTGATAGCCCATCGCCTCGACTTGAAGCTCAGTTTTGGTCTGGTTCATCTTGGCGGCGGCATACTTGATGATCGACGTGCCGGGACCAACATCAGCGCCCGCTTTCGCCATTTCCGTGTTGCGCGCGATCGTCAGCAGGAAGGCGTGTTCATACATCATCGACTTGGTGATGCGGCTTCGCAGGTCGCCATCGGCAAGGGCGCCATCTTTCGTGCCGACATACTTCTTGGCAATATCGGCCAGCGACGGGCCCGAATTGCGGTCAGCGCCAAAGCCGGTGGCGGATATGTTCTGTCGCTCATATTGCAGCAGGCGCTTGGCGATATCCCAGCCCTTGCCCGGCGTGCCGACGAGTTGCTCTTTTGGAATCTTCACATCCGTGAAGAAGGTTTCGCAGAACGGCGACGAGCCAGAGATCAGCAGGATCGGTCGCGTCTCCACGCCGGGCGTCGTCATGTCAAACAGCACGAAGGAGATGCCTTCATGCTTTTTCGTAAAGTCAGTCCGAACGAGACAGAAGATCCAGTCCGCGTGGTTGGCGTAGGATGTCCATATCTTCGAGCCGTTGATCAGCCAATGATCGCCATTGTCCTCGCACTTGGTCTGTAGCGAGGCGAGGTCGGAGCCGGCGCCAGGCTCGGAATAACCCTGGCACCAGCGCGTGCGACCATGGACGATATCGGGCAGAAAGCGCTTCTTCTGTTCCTCGTTGGCATATTCGAGCAGCACAGGGCCAAGCATCCACAGGCCGAACGAGGCGAGCGGCGACCGCGCATTGATCCGCTTCATCTCCTGGTCGAGCACGATGATTTCGGATTTGGAAAGCCCGCCGCCGCCGTACTCCTTCGGCCAGCCCGGCGCCGTCCATCCTTTGCCGGCCATACGCTCCAGCCAGATCTTGGAGTCGGGGTTCTTGAAAACCTGATTGCGGCCTCCCCAGACAACCTCTTCTTCAGCCATCGGCGTCCGCATCGAGGGGGGGCAGTTCTCCTCGAGCCAGGCGCGAGTTTCTGCGCGGAACGTCTCAAGGTCGGCCATGGTCATCTCCGGTGTGCGCGAAATGGCTAAAGGCGGGCGCCCGAGGGGTCAAGCATCTGCCGCTCATTGTGGCTCAGGGGGCAGGATACCCGCTCAACGTGCGCTGCCCTGTATGGATACCCATCAGACCCAGTATGTGGATCAGCAAGAAAATTGCCGCAGTCGCAGCGAAGACCGTGACCAGCGGCCAGGATATCCACTGCGCGTTGAGGCTATCCTTGCGTGGCCTGCCGGACTTCCAGCCCGCAAATGCCGCGAGTCCAGCAAAGCCGACAAACCCACACACTGTCAGGATCCAATCCATGTCCATTCTGAAGGGATGTCGTGAGCCCCATGGACAGGCAAGGCCGAGAGCCAGAAAACATGCTGGGGCCAAACATCACGCTGGATATCTTGCCTGCTAATGGAAAAATTCGAAATGCAGCTGCGCTCCGCTTTCATTTGGCGGCTGCGGCCGCTCTTCTCTAACGCCGCCAGTTGGCCGCGACTTTGTTACCCCGTGCTGCGTCTTTGCCCAAAAGTGCGGCTTCAGCTTCATCTCGACCAAGGCGCGAAGCATCGCCAATGACTGCAGCGGCCAGTAAAGCGGCATCGTGATGATCGTACCAAGCGTGGCGTGCTTTGATCGGGAGGTAAGCGCCGCCAACACGGCGCTGAGATAGCCCAATCCGGCCATGCCCCAGTGCCATGCTTCAACACTCTGGAAAAGGAACAGGCTTGCCGCGATCCAGAGATAGAGCGGTCCATGCAGGATAGAGGCGAGAATGCCCCCTCCCAAAGTCAGATGAGTGGAGAGGTAGTTCACAGTTCCCATCTCACGCATGGCGCGGATAGGGTGACGATTGAGAACCAGCCATGTCTGAAGGTGACCCTTCATCCAGCGAGAGCGTTGGCTACGCCACGCTTTCATTCGTACTGGAGCTTCCTCAAGCGTAGGTGGTGTTACCATTCCCGCGACATAGCCAAACCGCGCAAGCCGCATCCCAATGTCTGCATCCTCGGTGACGTTCCAGGCATCCCAGCCGCCAACCTCCACAAGCGTGTCGCGGCGAAAATAGTTGCTTGTTCCGCCAAGCGGCACCGGTAGCCGAAGCTGCGCAAGCAGTGGCAGCCACACAGAGAAATGAATTGCATACTCCAGCGCGAATTGCCGTGCGATCCAACTGTCCTTGCCGTTGTGGATCTGTAGGGGCGCCTGGACGACAGCGAGATTGCTCGGGCCTCTCAAAAAAGCTGCCATCGCGGCACGCGGCTGATCCGCCGCCGGAAGGTCCTCGGCGTCGTAGATCGCAACAATGTCACCCTGAGCAAAAGCGAGGGCATAGTTAAGCGCCTTGGGCTTGGTGCGCGGCGCGCCGGGGGGAATCGGGATGACTTCGAAATGCTGCGGAAGTCTCTGTGCCTCGATCGCTGCGATTGTCTCGGGATCGTCGGCCTCAACCAGCAACTTCACATCGAGCCGCCAGCTTGGATAATCCAGGCGCGATAGGGCTGCGATGAGATTTGGAACGACAGCTGCCTCGCGATAAAGTGGAACAAGTATCGTGAGTGTCATAAGTTCGTCGTTTCGCAGTCTGGCCTGAGCAGGCATCGGCTTGCGGCGCAGGGCGGCGACGATCGTCCAGAAGCGCATTGCGATGATCAGTCCGAACGCAACGGCCACAGCAATCGCCAGCGCGCTGATCGCGGTTGCCGTTGCGAAGTAAAGCCAAGCGCCATACCCACCAAACAGAAGTATTCCGATGATGCGCTGCTTTGCGTTGAGACCCCAGCGTGCGCTGAACTCTGGATGCTGTGAGGAAAGTCGTTCGCTCGCGGCGCCAAACGCCTGCGCCTCGGCAAGCCTGCGCTTGAAGAGGTCCTCCCGATCCCACGCGCGCACGGCCGCGCCGCGCGCCCGCGATGCGGTCACGCCCCAATCACTATCGAACAGGATAGCCCCCAAAGCCCAGGTTTTCCGTTGCCGCAACTAAACAGTTGCGTTCTAAACGAATCAAGCCCTGCGCGTGAAAACTCTTGAAAATTCTTCTAAGCGCGGCGGCGTAGGGTACGCACATTTCCGTCAAGGCCGGGCGCGCCTTCCTTGCGCTCTATCTCCGAAACCGGGATCGGACGGCTGTAGAGATAGCCCTGCACCTCGGTGCAACCGAGACTCGCCAGCATACTTGCCTGCTGCTCGTTCTCCACACCTTCGGCGGTGACACGCATACCAAGATCCCGCGCCAGCGAAATGATCGCGCGCACGATGGCCTGGTTCTCGATGGATGTGTCGATATCGCGAACGAAACGCTGGTCGATCTTGATCTTGTCGAAGGGGAAGGCTCGCAGATAGCTGAGCGACGAATATCCGGTACCGAAGTCGTCGAGTGCGATCTTGACGCCAAGTTCTCGTAAGGCGTGGAGTATACGGATGTTGTGCTCGGTTTCGTCCATCAGGACGCTTTCGACGATCTCGATCTCCAGACGACGCGGATCAAGTTGCGAGGCGGCGAGCGCGCTGACGACAGTGGACAACAGCGATGGGTTTTTCATCTGCGCGGGAGAGAGGTTGACGGCAACCGTCACGTCATCCTTCCATTGTGCTGCTTCAGCGATCGCCTTGCGGATTACCCATTCACCGAGCGGTACGATAATGCCGGTTTCCTCGGCGCAGGAGATGAAGAGTGCGGGGGAAACCAAGCCATGGCCCGGCCGGTTCCAGCGCAGGAGAGTCTC
>JAVBYB010000122.1 GCA_030824255.1 bacterium | reverse complement strand
GATCGATCGGCGGGTTGGTGACCTGGGCGAAGTTCTGTTTGAAATAATTGTAGAGCAGCTTCGGCTTGCGGCTGAGCACGGCGATGGGCGTGTCCGCGCCCATGGAGCCGAGCGGATCGTCGCCCTGCGTTGCCATCGGTTCAAGGAAGAAGCTGATGTCTTCCTGCGTGTAGCCGAACGCCTGCTGGCGATCGAGCAGGCTGACATTGGACGGCGTCAGCGGGAGGGCTTCCGGGTCCTGTTCTGGGTCTGAGAGTTCGGTGAGCTTGTACTGCATCTCTTGCAGCCATGCTTCGTAGGGCAGCTTGCCGGCGATGGAGGCTTTCACCTCCTCGTCTTCGATGATGCGGCCCTGTTCGAGATCGATCAGCAGCATCTTGCCGGGCTGCAGGCGCCATTTGCGGAGGATTTTCTCCTCGGGGATCGGCAGCACGCCGGATTCCGAGGCGAGGATGACGTGATCGTCGTCCGTCACGATGAAGCGGGCGGGGCGCAGGCCATTGCGGTCGAGCGTGGCGCCGATCTGGCGGCCGTCGGTGAAGGCGATCGCAGCGGGGCCGTCCCATGGCTCCATCAGGGCGGCGTGGTATTCGTAGAAGGCCCGCCGTTGCGGATCCATCTGCGGATTGCCGGCCCAGGCTTCCGGGATGAGCATCATCATGGCGTGGCTGAGCGGGTAACCGCCGGCGACCAGCAGCTCCAGCGCATTATCGAGGCAGGCAGTGTCCGATTGGCCATGCGGGATCAGCGGCCACATCTTGTCGAGGTCGGCGCCGAGCAGCGTGCTCTCCATCGAGCGCCTGCGGGCGTACATCCAGTTCACGTTGCCGCGCACCGTGTTGATCTCGCCATTATGGGCGATGAAGCGATACGGGTGGGCCAGCTTCCAGGACGGAAATGTGTTGGTGGAGAAGCGCTGGTGGACGAGGGCGATGGCGCTCTCGCACAGCGGGTTGGTCAGGTCCTTGTAGAACGTGCCGACCTGGCCTGCGAGGAGCAGGCCCTTGTAGACGATAGTGCGCGTCGAAAGGGACGGCATGTAGAATTCGGCGAGGCCCGGAAGGTTCTTCTTCTTCGCGATTTCGGCGAGAGGGTTCTGCGTCTCCTTGCGGATGGCGAGCAGCTTCCGCTCGAACGCATCCTGATCCATCGACGCCAGACCCTTGGCGATGACGGCCTGCTTGATGACAGGCATGGAGGCGATGACGGCCTTGCCGATGCCGTTGAGATCCGTCGGCACATCGCGCCAGCCGAGCAGGACTTGCTTGGACTTGGCCAGATAGTTCGCGAACTGGTTCATCGCGAAGGTGCGGGCTGCTTCGTCCTGCGGGAGGAAGCACATGGCGACGGCATAGTGGCCGGGCTGGGGCAGATCGACCTTGGCGGTCCTGGCCCAGTCACGGAACAGCGGGTCGGGGATCTGGATCAGTATGCCTGCGCCATCGCCAAGCAGCGGGTCAGCGCCCACCGCGCCGCGATGGTCGATATTGACGAGGATCTGGAGACCCTGCGCCACGATGGCGTTCGATTTTCGGCCCTTCACATTGGCGATGAAACCGACGCCGCAGGCGTCGTGTTCGTTGCGGGGATCATAAAGACCCTGTGCCGGAGGAAGGCCTGTTTGCATGCGCGTAAACTCGTCTGGTCGAACTTCAACAGGTGCGCGTACCAGCCGGGCAAGGAATTGCAATCAGTTAGCCTAACCTGCGGCATCATTTGCGTGGAGACGCCAAAGGGGCCGGATGTTGCGCACGGGTCTTGCCGCCGCAAGCGCATTTTAGCCTGCGCAGCATCAGTGGCATCTCTGCCCGCTTGAGGGCTGTGCCGCGCAATCACATGCTGCGGTTCGCGCGTGAGAGGGAATCTTGTTCGCTGACGGCGCCATGCGAATGGTTCGCATCAATTGACGTATGCTTGCCATCGGGCTGGCGGCTGCCGCCCGGAAAGCCGTCAGATCGCGGGCTGGATGGGGCCGGTGGCGCGGCCGTTCACGAACTGGTCGATGTGGGGGTTGCCGGAGGTGTCGAGGGAGGACACCGGGCCGCGCCAGATGATGCGCCCTTCGTGGAGCATCGCCACTTCGTCGGCGATCTTGCGGACGGAAGCCATGTCGTGGGTGATGGTGACCGCGGCGGCGCCCAGCGCCTTCACCTGTTCGACGATGAGATCGTTCACCGCGTCGGCAGTGATGGGGTCGAGGCCGGTGGTGGGTTCGTCGAAGAAGATGAGATCGGGGTTGGCGATGATCGCGCGCGCGAGGCCGACGCGTTTCTGCATGCCGCCGGAGAGTTCTGCCGGGCGGAGGTCGGCGGCGGACGCGGGAAGGCGTACCTTGGCGAGATTTTCGATGGCGCGCTTGCGGGCTTCGGTGCGGCCGACGCGATCGCGATAGAGCAGCGCGAAGGCGACGTTTTCCCAGACGGTGAGGCTGTCGAACAGGGCGCCGCCCTGGAACAGCATGCCGGTGCGGCGGCGGAGATTGTCGACCGCCTTTCGACTGGTGGTGGGCTGGGTGTCGAACAGGATTTCGCCTGCGTCGGGCGTCATCAGGCCGAGCGCACACTTGATGGTGACGGACTTGCCCGTGCCCGAGCCGCCGATGATGACGAGCGACTTGCCCGGCGCGACCGCGAGATCGACGCCGCGGAGGACCTGCTTGTCGCCGAACGCCTTGTGCACATTGCGCAGTTCGAGAATGGGGGCGTTGGCGTTGATGACCGTGGAGGCGCTCATAGTCCGACCCTCACGAAGATGGAGGTGAGGACGTAGTTCGAGGCCAGGATGAGCACCGCTGCGCCGACGACCGCCAGGGTGGCCGCGCGGCCAACGCCGCCGGCGCCGCCCTTCGAGCGGTCGCCCTGATAGCAGCCCATCAGCGAGATGATGCCGCCGAAGACGGCAGCCTTGATGAGACCCGACCAGATGTCATTGCCCGTGACGAAGGCCCAGCTGTTGCGCAGGTAGAGTGAGCCGTTGAAATCCAGCGCGCTGACGGCGACGAGCCAGCCGCCGAGCACGCCGATGATGTCGGCCACGAGGACAAGCAGCGGCAGCGTGAAGATGCCAGCGATGACGCGGGGCGCGTAAAGATAGCGTTCGGGCTTGGCCGAGAGCGTGAGCAGCGCGTCGATCTGCTCGGTGACGCGCATGGCGCCGATTTCGGCGGCGATGCCGGCGCTGACGCGGCCAGCGAGCATCAGTCCCGCCAGAACAGGGCCGAGTTCACGCGTGATGCCGAGGACGACGATGTTGGGGACGAACTGTTCCGCGTTGAAACGCGAACCGCCCATGTAGATGTTGAGGGCGAGTGCCGCGCCGATGAAGACGGCGGTGAGGCCGACGACGGGCAGCGAGTAGAAACCGATCTTGATGCACTGGCGCAGGACTTCGCGCACGTAGATCACCGGCGTGACGCAGGCGATCAGGACGCGCAGCCAGAAGGCCGAGATGCGGCCGATCTCGCGGAAGCCGCCAAGAACCGTGCGCCCGATCAGGCGGAAGGGGCGCAGCACGATGAAGTCCGCAGGATCGGAAGAGGGGGAGGCAGGTGTTTTCATTGGCCACCCGCATAGCGCCGGTCGAGGCGGGCGCCCAGCCGGGTCAGGATTTCGTAATCGATTGTGCCCATCGCCGCCGCCGCCTCCGACAACGGGATGTTGGGGCCCAGAAGCTCGATGTCATCCCCCGGCGAGACGGAAAGTCCTGTGACATCAATGACGATCAGGTCCATCGAGACCCGGCCGACGATGGGACGTTTCTGGCCCTGGACGAAGACGTGGCCGCGATTGGATGCGTGCCGGAGGTAACCATCCGCATAGCCGATGCCGATGGTGGCGAGTTGGGCGTCTGCCTCGGCGCTCCATGTGCAGCCATAGCCGGCGGTCTCGCCCTTTTTCACGTCGCGGACCTGCAGGACGCTGGCCGTGAGGGTCGCCACGGTGTGGGGCGCGGCGCCTTCGGC
>JAVBYB010000392.1 GCA_030824255.1 bacterium | reverse complement strand
TGAAACGACGCCATTGCTCGAAGCCGGCGGAAAATGTCTGCACGGGGACGCGGGAGCCGCGAACCTTCTTGAACGACGCCAACCACGCGGGGCCTCCCGCGTCCCCGGCCCTCCATGTGCGGGCCAGAGCTACAGCGAACCTCCAGATGCATGAGCGTCGTGGAGCTTTTGGTGTATCTTACGCGCCCGTCAGTCCCAGCAACCGCGACGGATCAGGGCAGATCCCCAGCCAGTGGTCCTGCTCGCTGCGGCGGCAGACGCCGGGGTAGTCGCCCTTCGCGCTGCCAATATCGAGGATGATCTGGAAGTGCAGGTGCGGCGGCCAGCCGCCATTCTCGCGCTTCGTGCCGAGGTCGGCGATCTTCTCGCCGGCCATGAAGGCCGTGCCGGGCTTGAGGCCCTTGAGGCTATCGCGGGACAAATGGCCGTAGAGCGTGTGAAACTTCACGCCCGGCGCCGGTGCGTGTTCGAGGATGATGGTCGGGCCATAATCGCCCTCCGCATCGTTGATGCGCGAGGAATGCACGCGCCCGCTGAGCGGTGTGATGACGTCCGCGCCCGCCGGCGCGAAGACATCAACGCCAAGGTGAACGCTGCGCGGCTCTGCGCCCTCCGGCGCAAACAGCGGCTGCGTATAGACGCTGCGATCCTCACCATATCCGCCGACGCGCAGGGGTTCGCCCGTCCTGATATCCGCCCCGTCCAGCTTGCCCGGCAACGCCCGATGCAGGCCGGGCACGACCTCTATCCCTGTCGGCTTGAGGCTCGCATACCAGGACGTGAAGGCGACATGAGTCATTACTCGGCAGCAACCTTGGCCGGTTGCGGCAGCCCTTCAAGATACTTCTCCGCTTCCAGCGCCGCCATGCAGCCAAGGCCCGCCGCCGTGACAGCCTGCCGGAACACGTCGTCCGCAACATCGCCCGCGGCGAAGACGCCCGGGATCGACGTTGCCGTCGAGTTGGGCGCTGTTTGCAAATACCCGCCCAGCTTCATCTCAAGCTGGCCGGTGAACAGCTGTGTCTGCGGCGCATGGCCAATCGCGATGAAGATGCCATGGACGGGTTGCTCGGTCACTTCGCCGGTCTTGAGATTCGTGAGCTTCGCCTTGGTGACGCTGAGCGGGCCTTCCTGTCCGATCACGTCGGTCAGTTCGGTGTCCCAGAGGATGTTGACCTTCGGATTCTTGAAAAGCCGGTCCTGCAGGATCTTCTCCGCGCGGAAATGGTCGCGGCGGTGAACCACCGTCACCTTCGAGGCAAAGTGCGTGAGATGCAGCGCCTCTTCGACGGCCGTGTTGCCGCCGCCGACGACGATCACTTCCTTCTGGCGATAGAAGAACGCATCGCACGTCGCGCACGCCGAAACGCCAAAGCCCTTGAACTTGTTCTCGCTCTCGAGGCCCAGCCACTTCGCCTGAGCGCCCGTGCAGATCACCAGCACGTCGCACGTATAGATCTGGCCGCTGTCGCCGGTGAGTGTGAAGGGGCGCTGCTGCAGGTCGGCCTTGATGATGTGGTCTTCCACCATCTCCGTGCCAACATGGATGGCCTGCGCGCGCATCTGGTCCATCAACCAGGGTCCCTGGATGACGTCGGCGAAGCCCGGATAGTTCTCGACATCCGTGGTGATCGTCAGCTGGCCGCCCGGCTGGATGCCGGCGATCAGCAGCGGCTTGCGCAGCGAACGCGCGGCGTAGATCGCGGCCGTGTAACCGGCGGGGCCGGAGCCGAGAATGATGATCTGGGAATGGCGCGGCGCGGTCATGACAAAGTCCTATGTTCAGCCCTTCCTAAAGGGCGAATCCGGTGCGCGGAATGGGGCAACGTGCACCAGATCCGGTTCCGGGCTCATATTCTGGGGATGCGGATGTGAGCGAAAAAGGGGTTGGTTGGACCCCATTGGCTCAATTGAGTTTTTCTACCGGTTCGGATGCCGTTCCAGCAGCCGCCGCACAATCTCGTCAGCCGCCCGTGCGGCCTCGCGAACAGGCGGATAAGTCCAGCCCGTGAGGCTGCCGGTGAACCAGCGGGCGGCATTCCGCGCGATGAAGCTCTTGTGCAACCTGTCAAAGCGCGGAGACCCGCCATCCAGCTTCAGGAGATGCACCGGTTTCCCGAAGAAGGCCGGGTCCGCGATCATGTTCGCGCTCTCGGCCGTCACCATAGCCACGTCGCACAGCGATAGGAACGCCACGTAGGGATTGGACCCATCGCGCTCCTCATTTTCCCAGAACACGGCGTTCAGGGTCGAAGCCAGACGGCGAAAACGAACGCGGGCATGCTCCGGCGTGCGGCGGGAGACCGTGATCCAGAAGGTGCGGCCTTCGGAAAGACGCCGCAAAGCTGCCTCGATCGCGGCGACGTTCGCCTCCGTCATCTTGTGATTCCTGGAATCGCCCCCGATCGAAACGAGCACTTTCTGGCGCTGCGTCGTGCGCAGATGGCCGAAGCGGGCCTGCGCGTCCTCGATCCGCTGGCGCGAGAACCAGACGGGCGGGCCGATGATTGGGAAGACGTTCGGCGCGCTTGCGACGCCATCATGTTCAGGCGGTATGACAAGGTCGAACGCCTTCAGCCCCACGCGCGGGTTTTGTGTCTGCACGACGAACGTCTTGCCGCCAGACAGTTTCCGCATCAGCCGCGAGTAGGGGATGGAGCGGCGGCCCGCTGCAATCCACATGTCTGGCCATGGCGGCAAAAGCTGGGCACGCTGGTCCGGCGAAAGCGCGCTTAGCGGCGATGGCCACAGGTCGGCCGGCAACGAGAGCTGCCAGCCTTGCGGCTGGAGGACCAGCGGCGCGTCGTGATGCGCGCTCGAACGGATATGCGACAGCGCGCTCGCGCGCTCGGGTTCAGCGAGCGCAGCCGACAGAGCGAGCGTCTGGTTCAGGATTCCGGCGCGGCCGTCGGCCACTGTCCAGATCGATGGGCCTGATTTTTCGGTGGTCACGTCGACAGGAACTACTTCCAGGAGATGGCGACAATCTCGTACGACTTGGCGCCGCCCGGAGCTGCCACATCAGCCGTGTCGCCTTCTTCCTTACCGATCATGGCGCGGGCGATTGGGGACGAGATGGAGATCTTTTTCTCCTTCACGTTCGCCTCGTCGTCGCCGACGATCTTGTAGGTGAACGTCTCGCCCGAATCCTCGTCCGTCATTTTCACGGTGGCGCCGAATTTCACCGTCTTGCCGGCAAGGCGCGACGTGTCGATCACTTCGGCGCGCGCCAGCTTGTCCTCGAGTTCGAGGATTCGGCCTTCGATGAAGGACTGCTTCTCCTTGGCGGCGTGATATTCGGCGTTCTCCGAAAGGTCGCCATGGCTGCGCGCTTCCGCGATCGCCGCGATGATGCCGGGCCGCTCCTCGGACTTGAGGATTTTCAATTCCGCCTGCAGGGCTTCAAAGCCTTCAGACGTCATGGGAATGCGCTGCATCGGGTAGTCCTATGAAAACGCCGGGAATTACACGGAATCATTCAACGGGCGGCTGGAGACCGCCCGGTTCAGAACGATCAAGAGTAGGTCTGAAGCGCTCCGGCTTCAAGCGGGCGTGTTTTGAGCGCCCGGATGGCCTGAACTGCGGCCTTCGCCCCCGAAATGGTCGTGTAATAGGGGATGCCCTGCGCCAGCGCTGCCCGGCGGATAGACGCCGAATCCAGAAGGGATTGAGCGCCTTCGGTGGTGTTGAACACCAACTGCACCTTGCCATCGATCAGGGCGTCCACGACGTGAGGTTGGCCCTCGGCTACCTTGTTCACCGACTGGACCTTGATGCCCTTGCCCGAAAGATACTGGGCAGTTCCAGATGTGGCGATGATCGAGAAGCCAAGCGCGGCGATGTCGCGGGCGGTCTGTTCGATCGAGGCCTTGTCGCTCTCGCGCACCGAAATGAATACGCAGCCAGAGGCGGGCAATGACATGCCGGCGGCAATCTGCGCCTTCAGGTAGGCGGCGTCGAACGAGATATCGAGGCC
>JAVBYB010000232.1 GCA_030824255.1 bacterium | reverse complement strand
TCCTTCAAGCCGAGATTGAGGCCCTGCCCCGCCAGCGGATGGATGACATGCGCTGCATCCCCCGCGAGCGCCAGACGATGCCCGTCGAAACGCTCTGCAATGTAGAGCCCGATCGGGAATGTCACGCGCGGCCCCGCCAGCGTCGCATCCGGCAGGAAGGCGCCCGCCTTCTTCGCCAGCTCCAGCTCGAACCCGCGCGCATCAAGACCCACCAGCGCCTCGGCAATCGCTGCGCTCTCGGTCCAGATCAGATTGGCGTGGTCATTCCTGAGCGGCAGGACGGCCATCGGCCCATGCGGCAGGAAAATCTGCCGGGCTGCGCCGTTGTGCGGGCGGCCCAGCTTCACCGTCGTGGAGATCGCCGCCGCGTTGTAGTCGTGCCCCTCGAAACGGAGACTGGCCGTGCGCCGCACCAGCGAGTTGCGCCCGTCGCAGCCGACGACGAGAGGCGCTGATATCCTGCCCTCGCCAATATCCAGCACGGCGGCGCCCGGCCCGAACGTCACGGATTGGGCGCGCACGCCATTGAGCAAGGTGATGCCGGCGTCACGTTGGGCGGCTTCGTGCAGCACGTCCGCCAGCGCGCCCGCCTCGATCATGTAGCCCAGCGCCGGCTCGGAACATTCCTCGGCGATGAACGAAATGCCGCCGACGCTGCCCTCGGCCTCGACCTCGGTCACCGGTTCGGCGAGCCCCAGCAGGCGCTCCTCAAGCCCCAGCGCGCGAAAAATCCGCCAGCAGCCATGCGCTATGAAATAGGCGCGCGTGTCCGGCCTGCCCTGTCCCGGCGGCGGCGCGGCATCCGCCACCACGGCTGAAAACCCTTTTTGCGCCAGCGCCAGCGCCAGCGTCAGGCCGACGGGTCCGCCCCCCGCAATCGCGACGTCACAGGCATAGCTCTTGGCGGCTTCGGTCATGCCCAAGACATAGACCCGCGCGCGCCCAAAGAAAAAGGGGCGCGGCCGATTGGCCGCGCCCCCCATTCTCACCCCTCCCCCGGTCGCCGCGCCGGCAGCGCCGGTGGCAGGAGGGGGAGCAGCTATCGCCCTACGAGTGGTAGGCCGACTCACCGTGTTCGTTGAGGTCGAGACCTTCTTCCTCAACTTCTTCCTTCACACGTCCGCCGGTGACCAGCTTGACGATGAACCAGACGATCGCCGAACCGATACCCGACCAGAGGATGGTGACGCCAACCCCTTTGAGCTGCGCAATGGTTTGCGTGACGAAGTCCGAGTAGATCGCGACGCCGCCATTGGCGTAGTCGACGATGCCCGCGCCGCCCAGTTGCGGGGCGACAACGATACCCGTGCCGATGGCGCCGACGATGCCGCCCACGCCGTGGATGCCGAACACGTCTAGGCTGTCGTCATAGCCAAGCATGTTCTTGAGACCCGAGCAGGCGAACAGGCAGATCGGTCCAACAATCAGGCCGAGGACGATTGCGCCCATCGGACCGGCGAAGCCGGCCGCAGGCGTAATCGCGACAAGACCCGCAACCGCGCCGGAAGCCATGCCGAGCAGGCTCGGCTTCTTCTTGAACGCAGCTTCAGCAAGCGCCCAGGAGAGAGCGCCAGCAGCCGTCGCGACGAAGGTGTTGATCAGCGCGAGACCGGCATAGGCGTTCGATTCCAGGTTCGAGCCGGCGTTGAAGCCAACCCAGCCGACCCACAGAAGACCGGTGCCGATCAGCGTGAACGTCAGGTTGTGCGGACGGATCGGTTCGGACTTGTAGGACTTGCGTTTGCCGAGGATCAGCGCGCCGACGAGAGCCGCGATACCCGAGTTGATGTGGACCACGGTGCCGCCCGCGAAGTCGAGCGCGCCGAAGGACCAGATCAGGCCCGCGCCGGCAACAAGTGCTTCAGCGTTTGCCGGGTCGGAGGCCATGATCGGGCCGCCCCACCACCAGACCATGTGGGCCATCGGGTAGTAGACGACGATCGGCCAGAGGACGGCGAAGAGCACGACGCCCCAGAATTTCGCACGTTCAGCAACACCGCCGAGCACGAGGGCCGTGGTGATGCACGCAAAGGTCATCTGGAAGGCGACGAAGACGATCTCGGGGATCGCGACGCCAACCGAGAAGGTCTCGACCAGGGTGGACGTATCAACGCCCGCCAGGCCGACTTTGGAGAAGCCGCCGACGAAGCTGTTGATGCCGCCGCCATCGGTGAAGGCCATCGAATAGCCCCAGCCGACCCAGGCCACCATGCCGATCGCCGTGACGATCAGGACCTGGCTGAGCAACGAGATCATGTTCTTGGAACGAACAAGGCCGCCATAGAACAGGGCAAGGCCCGGAATGATCATGAGCAGAACGAGGACGGTCGAGACGAGCATCCAGGCTGTGTCGCCCTTGTCGACCGTAAGCTCCACGGCCGGCGCGGCTTCTTCTTCTACGACGGTTTCTTCCACGACCGCGGCTTCAGGCGCCGCAGCTTCAGGCGCCACAGCGGTCGGATCGACCGGCGCTTCAACCGGCGCTTCCACAACCGGCGGAGCATCGGTGGCAGGCTGGGCGATGGCAGGCCCCAGCGTCGAAAACATGAATGCAGCTGCGATTGCAGCCATACCGGCCTTAAGGCCGGTCCCCCAAAGTGGAAGTCGATCCAATCGACTGATCTTGTTCAACATTTGTCTCCCCTGAGGTTGACTAGCAACCGGCGCTAATATCCGCACCCGCCACACGGACGTGACCGCCCCCGCAGATGCAGCAAGGATTGGCGCTGCGGCGCCCCGATCGGACAAGCAAACCGCCCTGCGGCCTGTTCGACTCAGCTCTCAATGCACAATTTTTGGGCGCCTGCCCGGCGCCTCGCTTCCGATCAGGGCAAGACCTGCCAGCCCCTGCCCCGGATGTCGGGCTTCCGGATGCGAAAGGGGCAAAGATCGCTAAGGAAGGGTGGTGAACGGCCGCAAGGCTGGATCATGGGGATTAGGCCCCGGATGCGCGATGCGCGTCCGGGGCCCTTTTTTGTCCGCTTTCAGGCCAGATCCCATCGGCAGCGTAACGATATTTTCCCGGCAGAATCGCCTACGCAGGGCCTGTTAGTAGGGCCGCGTTAAGCACGCGCGCCCCAGTGTCTGATCGCTTTCTGAGCCCCTTTTCTTCAAGGACGTCGGCATGCCGCAGCCCCGTGCGCCCCATACTGAGGCCGACGGTTACGAGACGCGCGGTTCCGGCGCGTTCAGCCGCTTCCTCAGCGGGCTCGCCGCCTTCTCGGCAGGCGTGTTCATCTGCGGCGCCTGCTCCTCCTATTCCTCGGGCGATCCCAGCTTCAACATGGCCGTCGCCCGCGTGCGCGACCCCGCCACCGGCCTTATCGCCGACGCCCTTCCCGAAAACATGTTCGGCCATGTCGGCGCCGCCGTCGGCGATCTGCTGATGCAGGGCTTTGGCTGGACGGCCATCCTTCTCGGCTTTGGCCTCATGATCGGCGGCGTCCGCCGCGCCTTCGCCATTGGCCAGCAGGATCCCGCCTCCTGGATGTGGGGCCTCGCTGCAATCCTGTTCGCCGCCTGCTGCCTCGCCGAATGGCCGATCCCGAAATCGTGGGACATGTCCGCCGGACTTGGCGGCGTCGTCGGCGAGGTCATGCTGGTCATTACCTCCACGCCCTTCGCCGCCCTCAAAATCCCCGAGCCGCAAGTCTGGGCGTCCGCCCTCGCCGGCCTCTGCACCATCCTCTTCGCCGCCATGGCCATGGGCATGGGCGCCTCCGACGCCACCTCGCTCTGGCGCGCGCTCACCAAGCGTCCGGAATATGCCGAGGATCCCCAACTCCAGCCGCAAGGCGCCGGCGTCCCTGCCCTCGCCTCCCGTCCGGTTTCTTCGGGCGGCCTGATTGGCGGCGTCATGCGCCTGCTCGGCCACAAGCCGCGCGAAATCATCGAGCCTATCGTCTTCACCGAGGAAGACGGCTTCGAGGATGGCGAGCGCGGATTCTTCACCTCCGTCGAGAACGCCGAAACGCAAAACCGCCAGCGCCCGATTG
>JAVBYB010000134.1 GCA_030824255.1 bacterium | reverse complement strand
GCTTGGGCCCTCCAGCCTCCGCGTGCTCCCGAGCTTGCCTTATTAGGGTTTGGCACGGGCTTTCACGCTCATCTGCATCCACCCCGCACTGTTGAACATTGATCAGCTGCCCTCCAGCGAGGTGGACGCAGTCAGTATAGGCGAGCTTTTCATGCACACAGTTCTGAGCACGTGCTTCCCCCAATTTCTGCGGCTAGTGCGTTGGGATGCGGGCAGAATGTTTTTCTGTTTCCTCCGGATGGGGACAACGACTTTCCCCCGAAATGTGCGTGGTCGCGCCGCTGACGCGTCGCGTTGCCGGGCGGGAGCCGGGCGGTCCAAGGGACAGGAGGTGTGGCGCGATCCGCCTGCTTCGCCGGCGGCGGTCAGCCCTAGTGGCGGGCGGAGAGGCCGGTGAAAAGGAGGCTGAGTACGCCTTCCATTTCGGGGATCAGGGCGTCGAGCTGTTCGGTGGTCCAGAGCTGGGGGATGCGGAATTTCAGCATGGCGCACTGAACCAGGTCGGCCGTGATGGTGAGGTCTGCGGGGAGCGCGAAATCGCCAGCGTTCTGGCCCTCGGCGATGATCTTCTCGATCAGGATCCGCTCTTGCGCGCGATCCTCTGACAGGTAGTCAGGCCGTTCGCGGGCCATGATCTCTGCCAGTTCCATCAGCTTCGGATGCTTCTCGAAGGTGCGGAAGGTGCGCTCGAGCCGGATGGCAAAGAAATCGCGCAGCTTTTTCGAGGGTGAGCGGCCGGCGTCGCGGATGATATCGCTGTAGATCGCCTGGGATTCAGCACTGTATTCGCGCGTCATCGCTTCAGCGATATCGATCTTGGACGGGTAAAAACGGTAGATATTTCCGGCCGACATGCCGCAATCGGCCGCGATCTCGGACATGGTGGTCTTGTTGTATCCATAGTGGAGGATACGGTCTGCGGCCGCGCGCAGGATGGTGAGGCGCGGATCGGCTTTCTCGGCAGCCTTGTCTGTCGTCTGGGCTGAAGTCATGACCTCAAGGTAATCTGGGAACGCTGAACGTTCAATGAAATCTTCAGCACATATAGCGCAAGGCGAAACGGTTTTCCAGCGGATTGGCGTCGCAGGCGCCGGTGCGTGGGGAACGGCGCTGGCGACATGCGCGCTGGCGGCGGGGCGCGAGGTGCATGTCTGGGCGCGCGAGCCGGAGATCGCGGAGGCGCTGTCGACCGGCAAGGGCAATCCGGGTTTCCTGCCGGGCGTGGACATTCCGGCGGTCTCCGCCGCAACCGACATGGCGGAGCTGGCGGGGTGCGATGCGATCCTGATCGTCGTGCCGGCCCAGCACATGCGCGCGAGCCTCAAGGCGCTGGCCCCACACCTCAAGCCAGGCACGCCGGTGGCGCTGTGCTCGAAGGGAGTGGAGCGCGGCACGCTGAAACTGATGACGGACGTGCTGGCCGAGGAAGCGCCAGGCGCATCGCCGGCCGTGCTGTCTGGCCCTTCATTCGCAAGCGATGTGGCCAAGGGATTGCCCACGGCCGTGACGCTCGCCTGCCCTGACCGCGCGGTGGGCGAGACATGGATGCGCTCGATCGGGCGGCCGCACTTCCGCACCTACTGGAGCGACGACCTGATCGGCGCGGAGGCGGGCGGCGCGATCAAGAACGTGCTGGCGATTGCGTGCGGCGTCTGTGAGGGCATGGGGCTGGGACGCTCCGCGCACGCGGCGCTGATCGCGCGCGGCTTTGCGGAGATGACGCGGATGGGCGTCGCGCTTGGCGGGCGGGCGGAGACGCTGGCAGGGCTGTGCGGACTGGGCGACCTGGTGCTGACGTGTTCATCGCCGCAATCGCGCAATATGAGTTTCGGGATGGAGCTGGGGCGCGGAAAATCAGCGCAGGAGATTCTCGGCGCCCGCACGAGCGTGACCGAAGGCGCGGAGACGGCGCCGGCGGTGGTCGAACTGGGGCGCAGGCTGGGGATCGACCTGCCGATCTGCGAGGTTGTCCTCGACATGATCGAGGCGCGGCTTTCTGCACGCGAGGCGGTTGACCGGCTGCTGAACCGGCCGATGAAAGACGAAGTGTAAGGACGGGATCAGATGGCGTTGTTCGTATTCCAGGGACTGGACAAGGCGGGTGCGCTGGAGCTGCGCATGGCGACGCGGCCGGCGCATCTTGCGTGGATCAAGGATCTGGAGCCGCGCGTGAAGATTGGCGGGCCGCTGCTGTCTGATGATGGCGCAACGCCTGTGGGCTCGCTGCTGGTGGTGGAGGCGGAAAGCCTTGAGGCGGCAAACATGCTGTTCAACGAGGACCCGTACGCGACGGCGGGCCTGTGGCAGAGCACGAGCGTCAAGCCGTTCAACTGGCTGATCCGGCAGTGAAGCTGATGGCGGGTCTTGCGGCCCTGATACTGCTGGGGGCGCCGGCTATCGCGCAGGAAACACCTGCACAGACCAGCAATGGGCCGCGCAGCGATGTGGCGGCATTGCGGAAAGAGGCCAAGGCGGATGTGGCGATCCGCAAAGCGCTGGGCGATCTTTCGCGATCAATGGACTCGCGGCTGCGCGATGAGCGGCGCATGGTCGAGCTGATCCTGCGCGCGGCGGACGCGGAGCCGGGGGACCGCGTGCTCGATGTGGCGGCGGGGAGCGGGTATCTCGCGCTGCTGCTGGCGAGCCTTGTTGGCGATGGCGGCCATGTCGACCTGCACAATACGCCGGGCTGGATCGCGCAGTTTCCCTCGATGGAGGTGGAGCGCCAGAGGCAGGTCATCACGCAGAAGAATGTAGGGTGGTTGACGCTGCCCTGGCATGAGCTTGATGCGCCGGCGGAGACGTACGACGTCATCGTGCTGGGCCAGGTGTGGCACGATGTTATCCTCGAGGGCGGGGACTATCGCGAGCTGGCGCAGCGCATGTTCGCCATGTTGAAACCGGGCGGGCGCGTGGTGGTCGAGGATCATGATGCGATCCCGGAGATGGACCTGCGGACGCAGGTTTACCTGCACCGCATCAGCCATGGCGATGTGACGGGGCAGTTTCTGCGCGCGGGATTTTCGCTTCGGGAAATGGTGTTGATCGAGAGCCCATTCGACGACCGCAAGTTCAACGTGTTCCGCCCTGATGTGCGCGGGCGGACGGACCGGTTTGTGGCGGTGTTCGAGAAGGCGGGCTGAGCGGGCGTCTGTGAACCCGCCCTCGTGGTTCGAAGGCGCACCCCTGCCAAGGGCGTATACGCGACGACATCACACCCGCACGAAATCCAGAAAAACCGGTTCGCAGTCGCCGAGGCGTTTTTCCTGGTAGCGGGTGGTGACGTGGTCGGCGGGGGGCTTGCGCCAGTCGTCGGCGGATTCGGCGGTCCAGCGGAAATCGGGGCTGGCGGAGATGTCAGCAAGCGCGCGGCTGGCGTAGTCGGACCAGTCGGTGGCGAAGCGAAGCGGTGCGCCGGGCTTCAGGATGCGCGCGAGTTCTCTGACGAAGCCCGACTGAACGAGGCGGCGCTTGCGGTGGCGCGTCTTCGGCCACGGGTCGGGGAAGAGGATGAAGGCGCGGTCGATGCTGCTGTCGGCGAAGGTCGCGACAAGATCGCGCGCGTCGCCGCGACGGAGGCGGATGTTGGTGAGCTGCTGCTCGTCGATGGCGGTGAGTAGCTTGGCGACGCCATCGACAAACGGTTCGGCGCCGAGAATGCCGATGTCGGGATGACGCGCGGCCTGGCCGGCGAGATGTTCGCCGCCGCCGAAGCCGATTTCGAGCCAGACTTCGCGGACGCCGGGAAAGAGGCTGAGCGGGGCAAGCATCCCCTGCCCCGCTTCGGGGATGGCAATGCGCGGCAGCAGATCGTCAATGAGACCCTGCTGGCGCTTCGACAGCGGCTTGCCGGCGGCGCGGCCATAAAGGCGGTGGCTGGGATGGTCGGTCATCGGCGTGGTGAAACACGGCGCGAGGCCGGTGGCAATCAGGCCGGGCCGATGGCCCGAAGGAGGCTGTCAACGAGGCGGCGGGTGTAGATTTCGGGCACGGGACCGCGCATC
>JAVBYB010000058.1 GCA_030824255.1 bacterium | reverse complement strand
GTGGCTCCGGCTGCACATGCGGCGTCCCAATCAGGAGCCTCCCATGTCGCAGAAGGAAATGCGCCTCATCCCGAAGCCCACGGGCGACGCCATCGTGCTCGAGCCCGAGGCCGGCAAGCTGGCGCTCGAAGGCCAGGGCGGCGACACCTATCGCTGTGGCGGCTGCAAGACACGCCTGCTGGACAATGTGAGCCACATGGACGTCTTCCACGGCGAGCCCTTCGACGCCGTGAAATGCCCCAAGTGCGGCAAGTTCAACCAGATCATCGACGACGGCCACCACCATCATTGATGGGTGGCGGCGCCTGGCTCGCCGGCGCGGTTCATGACACGAACACCGACATAGACGGACCGGATACGATCAGGCGCGGTTCCGCTCCCGATTCCGGTCTGTTCCCCGTCCGATTCAGATGTGTTTCCGCGTTCTGTGGATAACCCCGGCCTGTGGAGAACTTCAGGCTGCGGCTAGACCGCTGTTGTCGCGACGGAGCGACAGATCAACCCAGAGCGCTGCGCGGTCGAGGTCCTCGGCGGCTTCCGGCGGCAGGTAACGGTCGTGGCACAGCACCATGTCCACCTCGACGCCATCCGACGACATCGGGAGGCGCAACCAGTAGTGGTAAGAGCCATCGGCCAGGCGATTGACGCCCGACACCGGCGTGGCGCGCAGAATGGCGCGATTGGCCATCTCGCCCCACATCAAACCGCCACGGCAGGCATCTATATCATCCGTCGTCTTGCCGCGCGCTTCGCCGCCGAACACATGATGCAGGCCAGTGCCCGCAAGCCGGAAACGGAAGCTGCCATTTTCGCAGCTCAGCACCGACACGTAAGCAAGCTCGCGATTGATCGCCGGGATATCGATATCCTGGCCCGCAGTGATGAAGTTGCGCCCGCGCAGGCGCTTACGCCATGCCTCAAGCACCTTCTGCTGCCCAGATGGGACAGCATGCATCTGTTCAAACGACATCTCTCAGCCCCTTATCGATGGCGAACAACAGGCTCTCGGCCTGAGTTTCGACAACGACATCTCGTTGATGAACGAGACCCGGTCTGGCCAGCCCGACCTTCCGGATCTTACTTACTGAGGGAGCCGCTCCCTGCACCTTCGCGCAACACGGTGCGGCCCAGTGATTTGCACCACTGTGTACAGTCGTGATTCGGTTCGCGGATTCCGGCAAGGGGTGAGTGCAACCAAATCTTCATCTGCATCAACAAAGTCCAAATGTGTGTCTTGTTGCGGTCACGACTCGATGGCCGCGTGTTTTCAGTGAGAACTGGAGTCATTCAAGCACACACGTGGCGCGGGCGCATCGCACATCACTACGGGCTGCGTCGCATGGCTTCACGCACGCAACTTCTAGTTGGGGCATGCGACAGTCTGGCAGAACGCGTCTCGGCTTCATGCAATGCGAGAGCTGCATTGCGACGCGCGCACGCTCTCGCGCGTTCAACGCGCCGTGAGATGAATGACACGATGGAGAGATTTGCGGGGGCGCGCGGCGCTATTTGCGCTGAAGGCCGAGGCCCATCTTGCGCGCGAGGTCAGAGCGCTGACGCGCATAGTTCGGAGCAACCATCGGGTAGTCGGCCGGCAGGCCCCACTTCTCGCGATACTCCTCCGGCGACATGTCATAGCGCGTGCGGAGGTGCCGCTTCAGGGATTTGAACTTCTTGCCGTCTTCCAGGCAGACGATGTGATCGTCTGTCACCGACTTCCGGACGGCGACTGCCGGCTTCAGCTCATGCTTGGGTTCCGCGGGCGGCGCGCCTTCGATCTCCGACAGCGTGGCGTGAACACGCTCGATCAGGCGGGGCAACTCAGCGACAGGGACCGAATTGTGGGCCACATAGGCCGACACAATGTTCGAAACCATCTCGATAAGATGAGGTGCAGGCCGGGAACCAGATTCCATGTGCAACTGCGCTTTCCGACAGCAATGATTCGTGTGGCTCTACACAAATACTAAGCGGATATTCTGGCAGTTCTCTGGGTCTGTAAATACCGTGAGGCGTGGTTCCATTACTCGCGGGCTATTTGCTCCGGTTTTCTAGCCGAACAGCGAAAACAGCAGCACAAGCGCCAGTATTGCGAGGCTGGCCAGCGCGGTTGCGCTTAGTGGAAGCTTTGCTGCAACCCAGCCGTCGGCCGCGAAGACCTGTCGCGCGGCTGACTGCAGCGCGCCAAGACCATCGGAAACTCCGCCAGACAGGAATCGCCCAAACGCGCGCACCGGCCGGGCCAGAGCCCCGCCAACCAGAGGCGCGCCCCTTCGCCAAAGCCATTCCGCATCCAGAATCACGCCCGGCTTCTCGGCCGGATAGATCTGCCGCCACTGCAACAGCATGAAGGCCAGCGTTGCGAAGACGAGCAACTGCAACTGCTGAAGCACGTGGGCCGGCGTCCAGAGTTCCGTGGCCAGATAATCGAGCGCCGCTTCCTGGTAAGGCAGGAACTGATAGAGCCAGCCGGGCGAGACGCCGACCAGGATGCACAACGCCGCCGCAACCCCCATCGCCAGCAGCATATTGAACGGCGCTTCCTGGGGGCGCTTGCCGCTGTCATGCCCGAAGAAGGCGAAGTACGGGATCTTGATGCCGGAGTGTTCCAGCACGCCGGCCGATGCGAACAGCAGCATCAGCCACACCGCCAGCAGCGATGGGTCGGCGTGGGACGCCGACATCACCATCGACTTCGCGACGAAGCCGGAGAACAGCGGCAGTGCCGAAATCGACGCCGCGCCGACAAGGCAGAACAGGGTCGTCCACGGCATGGTCCGGTGCAGGCCGCCGAGTTCGCTGGCTTTCGTCGTGCCCGCGCGCATGAGCACGGCGCCCATGCTCATGAAGAGCAGCGCCTTGTACATGATATGCGCGAAGGCATGGGCGGCGGCCCCGTTGACCGCCAGCTGCGTGCCGATGCCGACGGCGCAGACCATGAAGCCGACCTGGTTGTTGAGGCTGTAGGCCAGCACCTTGCGCAGGTCATTCTCGATGACCGCGAAGAAGACCGGGAAAACGCACATGACGGCGCCGATCCAGATCAGCCATTCAAGGCCCGCGAAATAGCGGGCCAGTGCGTAGACCGCGAGCTTGGTGGTGAAGGCGGAGAGGACGACCGCGCCGGTTTCCGTTGTTTTCGGATAGGCGTCCTGCAGCCAGTTGTGCACCATCGGAAACGCCGCCTTGATGCCGAAGCCGGCGAGGATCAGGACAGCGCCAGGCGAGGTGATGTCCATCACGCCGACCGGCAGGCCGGTCATCGACGGCGCCATCAGCGCGAACTGGGTCTTGCCCGTCGCCGCCGCGAACATGCACACGCCGGCAAGCACGAGCATGCCGGACGTCACCTGAAAGACGAGATAGCGCACGGCGGCGCGCCCGCTCTCACGCGTGCGCGGGCCCAGCACCTGAAAGACAGATGCGATGGCGGTCAGCTCCCACGCGATGAACAGGCTGACGAGATCGCCCACGAAGACCGCCGTGACCGCCGCGCCCGCATAAAGCATCGCGGTCGAGTCCTGCAGCGCATCGCGCCGATGCAGCGAGTAGATGCCCACCAGGGCCGCCGCGATGATGAAGGCGAGGCCAAAGACGAAGGACAGGCTGTCTGGCCGGTACAGGATCAGGTCGAGACCCAGAAACTGGATTGCCTGCAGGTTGATGCTGAGGCCCTGCGCGGAAATCAGCGCGACCAGCGCCACGGCGGGACCACCGACCAGCAGAATGGCGCGCGAAGCGACATCGCGCGCGAAGGGAACCATCAGGCCCGCGATCAGGATGAAGAAGCCCGGATTGGTATTGGCGAGAAAACTGGCAAGGCGCTCAACGGTCACGGCCGGCCTCCCCGCTTCGCGTTTCGTAGTAGTCCTCGGGCCGGCGCAACAACTTGCCGAGCGGCCACCCGCTCAGCACGGCAAGTGCAAAAGCGATGAAGCCGACGACGGCGTAGAAACCGGGGACGCTGGTCACGTCCTTGACTGGCTTCGCAAGCGCGATTTCGAGGCCGATGGCGGCGAGC
>JAVBYB010000495.1 GCA_030824255.1 bacterium | reverse complement strand
CGTGACAGACAAGGCCAGCCTGCCCGGCGCGATTGCTGAAACCCTTGCCGCGCTGCGCCGCCTGCCCGACCTTCGGGCAGCCCTTGAGGCGCTGGCGCTCTTCGTGCTGATGATCCTGGCGGGGGCGTGGGCGACGCAGGCTGGCGTGCTGCAACTCGATCCCGCGCCGCGCGCCGAGATTTCGGGACTGTGGCTGTCGGTCTTCCTGTTCCCCGCGCTGGCAGAGGAACTGGTCTTCCGGGGCTGGCTGCCGCGTGGAGCGGCGGTGGCCGCTATCGCCTCCTTCGTCGCCTATGTCGCCTGGCACCCGATCCAGTCCCTGCTTGGCCTGCCCTTCGCCCGGCCCGAATTCCGCGATCCCGGCTTCCTGATGCTGGTGGCCTGCCTGGGTTTTGTGTGCACGCTCACCCGCGTCCGGTCCGGCTCCATCTGGCCGGGGGTGATCATCCATTGGGGGGTGGTGGTGGCCTGGCTTGCCCTGTTTGGCGGCGACCCCGCGACAGCAGGTCCCATTCAGCGGCCCTGAACAACCGGTTCAATTGACTTTAACGGCCTGAGGCCACACATCGCGGCGCTAGCAGAGACGCCTCCCGTACAGGCCTGAACATGACCTACATCGTCACCGACGCCTGCATCCGGTGCAAATACATGGACTGCATCGAAGTGTGTCCGGTGGACTGCTTCTACGAAGGCGAGAACTTCCTGGTGATCCACCCGGAAGAATGCATCGATTGCGGCGTCTGCCAGCCGGAATGCCCCGTGGAAGCCATCGTCCCGGACACGGAAGATGATGCGGACGGCAAATGGCTGAAGCTGAATACCGAATACGCGAAGGTCTGGCCCAACATTACAACCAAGGGGACGCCCCCCGAGGACCGTGACGATTACGCTAAGGTTAAGGGAAAGCTGGCGACCCTGTTCTCAACCAAACCGGGTACCGGAATCTGAGGCGAAATGCCGCTATACCCTAGGTAAGCTGGGCAATTTTCAAGCGGCTCGCTGCAGCAACGAGTTGAAATTTCTTACAATTGTGCTAAGCCCTTCCTCGTCGCCGACGGGCGAAACCAGAAACGCATCAGGCCACGATCACATGCCGCACACCCTTGGGTGAGCGCAACTGGGTTCGTGACACTATTTGCGGGTACATTGAGGTGATCGAAGCATGACGAAGAAGCAGCCGGCAAAACTCGTCGAGGGACTGTTTAACGTTGGTCAGCACGTTGTCTACCCTGCTCACGGTGTAGGCCGTGTGACAGGTGTGGAAACGCAGCAAGTGGCCGGCATGAAGCTGGAAGTGTTCGTGGTCGCCTTCGAGCAGGACAAGTTGATCCTGCGCGTTCCGGTCGCCAAGGCCGCGTCCTCTGGCATGCGCGCCCTCGCCTCCACCCGTATCGTTGGCGATGCCCTCAAGACCCTTGGCGGCCGCGCGCGCATCAAGCGCACGATGTGGTCGCGTCGCGCCCAGGAATACGAAGCCAAGATCAACTCGGGCAACCTCATCCAGATCGCGGAAGTTGTCCGCGACCTGCACCGCGCCGGCGACCAGCCGGACCAGTCCTATTCGGAGCGCCAGCTCTATGAATCGGCGCTGGACCGCATGGCCCGCGAACTCGCGGCTGTTGAAAACATCAAGCACGCCGAAGCGGTGGAGAAGCTCTCCAAGTCGCTCGCCAAGCGCGCTGCCTGATCGTCTCACACCTGAAACTTGAAAGGGCCGCCCATCGGGCGGCCCTTTTGTTTTGCGCTCAGGCAGCCTTCCGCAGCGGAAAGATGCAAAAGCAAGAAAATATTCATTCGCCGCTGACGCATTGCTTCGATTTAAGATTCTCGGCGCAGGCGAACGCTTGGTCGTTGTCCCTTCGAATCATTAACGTGACTCCCTGCACAGCAAGGAACAAAATTCAAGTATGAGGCGAGGCCTGTTGATAGCTGCTCGCTTCTCGAATTCGCTCGCAGCACGGCTGTAATAAAAGTCCGGCTGCGGGTGTTTGGCCGGGGGGCAATTCAAGATGAAGTACGAACAGAAGCGAGTTCTGGCGCGCACGTCATTCGCGTTCGGTGAGACTGAACTTCGATATACCTTCCGCTACGGCGCGGCCGCCGAGGAATCCTCTTTCGATTACTTCGAAGTCTCCAAAGGGCGAAAGCATACTGCCGTGCGCGACTGGTCGCGCTTCCAGCTTGGCATGTTGCTGGCGCTGTCGGGAGCGGTGGCAATTGCCGCCCAGGCGCGACTGATCGGCTTCGATGCGCTGTCGCTGCTCTGGCTGACGCCGGGCGCCGTCCTGCTGGCCCTGTTCTCGTTTGCCCAGACGCACTTCGTGGTCCTCCAGGCGGCCGGAAACCCGGTCTGGATCATCGACGACAAATCCGCCCATTCAATCGTGGCCGAGATCGACCGCCGCCGCCGGGACAGGCTCGCCGATCTCTATGGGGCATTGAATCTTGCCAACGAGCCCTATCTGGAAGTCCGGAAGATCGAATGGCTTGTCGCCGAATCCGTGTTCACGCGCGATGAAGCGAACAACCAGATCGCCCGCGTGAACGCCGCCGTCGCCGCCAAGGCCATGGTTATCGAGGAAGCCGCTGAAGCGGACTCCTTCGGAATGTTCGCCCGCGAGGCCATCGCCATCTGATCTTGCCGGCGCGCGCACACTCGCCCGCCATCTAGAGATTTCGCGCCCTCCGGATTTTGTCCGGGGGCGCAGGAACCATTTACCTTGCCGCGAATTTCTTTCCGCAGGACGTGGGTCTGCCTGCTTTCTCACGTGCACGCTCTGGCCGCCCGCCTGGCCTACGGGAGAATTTGCATGACGATTTCCGAAACCGGCCACAGCACTGCAGACAAGCGATTTCTGAATCGCGCGATGTCGGCCCCCCTGCTCGAGCGCGATCACGAACTGGATCTTGCACGCCGCTGGCGCGATCATGGCGACCAACGCGCGCTGCATGAACTCTGCACCGCCTACATGCGCCTTGTCGTCGCCATCGCCGCCCGCTTTCGCACCTACGGTCTGCCCATGTCGGATCTGGTTCAGGAGGGCAATGTTGGCCTCATGCTGGCCGCCTCGCGCTTCGAGCCCGAGCGTGAACTGCGCTTCTCCACCTACGCCACCTGGTGGATCCGCTCTTGCGTGCAGGACTACATCCTGCGGAACTGGTCGATCGTTCGTACCGGGACCACCGCCGCGCAGAAATCCCTTTTCTTCAATCTGCGCCGCCTCCGCGCGCTGCTGCGTGACCCAAGCGATGGCGGCCTCTCGCTCGAGAACCGGGCGCGCGTCGCCCAGACATTGCGCGTCGGCCAGGCCGATGTTGACCACATGGTCTCGCGCCTCTCTGCCGGCGACCGCTCGCTCAATGCCCCCATCGGCGAAGATGGCGACGCCGAGTGGCAGGACCTGCTGCCGGACAGCGGCCCTCAACCGGAAGACGCCATGATGCTGACGCGCGATCGGGAGACGCGCCACGCTTGGCTGGCTCAGGCGCTGTCGGGCCTCACGGATCGTGAGAAGATGATCATCCGCGAACGTCGCCTTGTCGAAGAAGGCGTCACGCTGGAATCGCTTGGCCAGAAACTCGGCGTCTCGAAAGAGCGCGTGCGTCAGATCGAGCATCAGGCGATGCGCAAGCTCCGCTCGGCCCTCACCTGCCTCGTGGGCGATCCGGAGGAATCCGGCCTCATCCCGTCGGTCTAGGGCTCACGCTTTCTTCTTGCCCTGCGGATAGATCGTTTCACCGCGTTCCAGCATCTCGACTAAGCTCGCAATCCGCTTTGCGCGGCCCGCTGGCGTCTTGAGATTGATTGTCCGGAATGTGAGCGCAAATCGGTTCTGCGCGGTCAGCGTGGCGTAGAACGCCTTTGCCTGTCGGCTTGCATTGATCGCCTTGAGCAGATCCTCAGGCGCATCCATCGTCGTGGCGTAGGCCGCGTCCCATCGGCCATCAGCCTTGGCCTTGTCGACATGGTGAAGTCCGTGAGGCGTCATCAGCCCCTCCTCAACCAGCCGCGCCACATTATCGCGATTGACC
>JAVBYB010000477.1 GCA_030824255.1 bacterium | reverse complement strand
GCGATGGTGGAAGCTCTTCACATCTTCCAGCGTGGCCGCATCAAGGTCGGCGAGCGAGCCGATGACGGGCCAGCTGTAGGGGTGGTCTGCCGGGTACATGGTTTCGGAGAGAACCGAAAAGAGGTGGCCGTATGGGCGGTTGTCGACGCTCTGGCGCTTCTCGTTCTTGACGACCTGTTTTTCCTTTTCGAGGACGGCGGGCGTCACGGTGTTGATGAAGTAACCGAGCTTGTCGGCTTCCGCCCAGATCATCTTCTCGAGCGCGTCGTTGGGCACGGTCTGCAGATAGACGGTCTGGTCGTTGTTGGTGAAGCCGTTCGCGCCTGAACCGCCGACGCGCGCCGTCAGCTTGTCGAGGCCGCCGGGGCCGAGATTTTCGGAATCAAGAAAGAAGAGATGCTCGAACATATGGGCGAAGCCGGTGCGGCCGGGTGTTTCGCGGGCTGACCCGGCGTGGGCCGCCAACACGACGGAAACCACGGGGTCCGACCGGTCGATGTTGAAGACGACGCGCAGGCCATTATCGAGCGTGAAGGTCTCGACTGGCACGAGCGGGGCTTCGACTACGGGCTTCTCACCCGCGCCGCAGGAGGCTGCGAGCAAGATGGCGGTCGCGGCAAACGCAGACCTGAACACGTTGACGATCATGAGAGTCCTCCCGGCGCGGCGAGATCAGCACGCGCACGGAAGGTGTTCAAGCCGACGGGGGTCAATGGGTCGGCCTGAAATCCGGTGATTTTGCCGGCGGCAGGCGGGAAACCGGGCACAGGCGGGCGGGGTTGCCCTGACCGCGCTACCGTCACTTCCCCGATAAGATCGGATGCTTTAACCAGACCTGCTGCAACAAGGACCGCTCATGGAACTCAAGGATGCCATCCGCACAATTCCGGATTTTCCGAAGAAAGGGATCATGTTCCGGGATGTCACCACGCTGATGGGCAATCCGCGGGCGTTCCGCCAGGCGGTGGACGAGCTGGTGCAGCCCTACGCCGGTTCGAAGATCGACAAGGTGGCCGGTATCGAGGCGCGCGGGTTTATCCTGGGCGGGGCGGTGGCGCACCAGCTGTCGGCGGGGTTCGTGCCGCTGCGCAAGAAGGGCAAGCTGCCCCATACCGTCATCACCGAAAGCTATGAGCTGGAATACGGCGTGGACTCGATGGAGATTCACGCGGATGCAATTGCACCGGGTGACCGGGTATTGCTGGTCGATGACCTTGTGGCGACCGGGGGAACCGCGCTGGCGGCGATCAAGCTGTTGCGCAAGGCCGGAGCGAAGATTGCCGGGGCCGCCTTTCTCGTCTGCCTGCCGGAGCTGCAAGGCGATTCCAAGCTGGCGGCGCAGGGCATCGACGTGACGTATCTGGTCTGGTTCGCCGGGCACTAGGCTCATTCCGCTGGACGGCAAACGGGCGCGACCTAGGTCAGTGTCATCGCGGGGGGCGGCCTTACCCAAGCTATCCGACGATCCGGAGCTTGCAAGGCGCGGCGCAACTCGCGACATATGGCGCGGGCTGCTGAGGAAAATTCTTGCCGCAATCGACATTTCTGGCTGGCGGCGGAGAAGCGGGTGCGCTGATCCGTTCGTTCGACTGGCATGCAAGTCCGCTGGGCACCCCTGACGGCTGGCCGGAGGCATTGCGCACGGCCCTCACCGTCTGCCTCAATTCGGCGATCCCCTCGGCAGTGTATTGGGGGCCAGAGTTCCATACGCTCTACAACGACGCCTGGGCGCAGCGTGAAGCCGGGCAGCATCCATGGTCGATGGGACGACCGGCGCGGGAGTCCCGCCGCGACATCTGGCATACGTTGGGGCCGCAGCTCCGATCCGTGGTCGAAACGGGACGGGGGCTTTCAACGACTGACCAGAAGCTCGAGATACGCACGCCCGATGGGCATCGTGACAGCTGGTGGAGCTATACGGTCATTCCGCTGTTCAACGCAGAGGGACAGGTCGGCGGGCTGCTGACTCAGGGCTTCGAGACGACAGCGCAGATTCTCGCGCGGCAGATGCTGGATCACCAGACCGCGCGGTTACGCGACATGTTCCGGCAGGCGCCGGGCGCTGTCGCGATCCTGCATGGACCTGACCATGTCTACGAGATCGCCAACGAGGCCTATTTCGAACTGGTCGGGCAGCGTCGGGATATCATGGGCAAACCTCTGGCGGAGGCGCTTCCAGAGGTCGTCGCGCAAGGGTTCGTTGACCTGCTGCATACGGTCTACGAGTCAGGTGAACCCTTCGTGGGCAAGGGCGTACCGATATCTCTCACCCGTGGCGCGACGGGCGAAGCCGAGATGCGGATGGTGGATTTCATCTATCAGCCGATCCGCGATGCAGACGGCAAGGTCTCCGATATCTTCGTCGAGGCGACGGATGTGACCGACCGCATGCTGGGCGATCTCGCCCTGCGTGAAAGTGAAGAGCGGTTCCGGCTTGTGTCCGACAGTGCACCGGTGATGCTTTGGATGGGAGACGCCCAAGGCAAATGTCTCTATCTCAACCGTGCGCAGCGTGAGTTCTGGGGCGTAGCTGAAGAGGCTGTCACGGGCTTCAACTGGAATACGACCGTCCATCCCGATGACATGGAGACGCTGGCGGCGCTCTTCATCAAGGGTATGGCTGAGCAGCAGGGTTTTGGCGCTGAAGCCCGTTACCAGCGCAGCGATGGCGTCTGGCGTATGCTGCGCACGACTGCGCGGCCGCGCTTTGGGCCGGAGGGCGAGTTCCTCGGCATGATCGGCGTCAATGTCGATGTGACTGACATGATCGAGGCGGAGCAGGCGCTGGCGGAGAGCGAGGCGCGTTTCCGCGGCATCACCAACTCGATCGAGCAGATGATCTGGTCGACGCGGCCGGACGGGTTCCACGACTACTTCAATGACCGCTGGTACGAATACACCGGCGTGCCTTACGGATCGACGGATGGCGAGGCGTGGAACGGCATGTTCCACCCGGATGACCAGGACCGGGCGTGGGGTGTCTGGCGCCACAGTCTCGATACTGGCGCGCCGTATCACATAGAATACCGGCTGCGACACAGGTCTGGCGACTATCGCTGGGTGCTGGGGCGGGCCCATGCGGTTCGCGACGAAGCGGGGCGGATCATCCGCTGGTTCGGTACGTGCACGGATATCCAGGAGCTGGTGGAGGCACGTGATGTGCTGGCCCGCTATCGCGAGGAACTTGAAGCAGCAGTTGAAGAGCGCACGGCAAAGCTGCTGGAGGCGGAAAGCCGCCTGCGGCAATCGCAGAAGATGGAGGCGATCGGCCAGCTGACCGGCGGCATCGCGCACGACTTCAACAACATGCTCGCAGTCATCATCGGCGGGCTGAACCTGCTGCAGCGGCGGCTTGCGCGCGGTGATACGAATGTCAGCCGCTATGTCGAAGGCGCACTGGAAGGCGCACGGCGCGCAGCGTCGCTGACGAGCCGCCTGCTCGCCTTCTCCCGCCAGCAGCAGCTGGCGCCGGAACAGATCGACGCGAACCGGCTGGTGCACGGCATGACGGATTTGCTGGCGCGCACGCTGGGCGAACCCGTGAAGGTGGAGACGGTGCTGTCGGCCGGGCTGTGGCGCACGATGGCGGATTCAAACCAGCTCGAGTCGGCAATCCTGAACCTCGCGGTCAATGCGCGCGATGCGATGGCGAACGATGGCAAGCTGACCATCGAGACGGCGAATGCCCACATCGATGACGCATACGCCAGCGAATACGCGATCACGCCAGGGCAGTATGTTCTGATCGCGGTGACTGATACCGGATCGGGCATGACACCGGAAGTGATGGCGAAGGCGTTCGATCCCTTCTTCACGACAAAGGAAGTCGGCAAAGGCACGGGGCTTGGGCTTAGCCAGGTGTTCGGTTTCATCCGTCAATCGGGCGGGCACGTGAAGATCTACTCCGAGGTCGACGTGGGCACGACCGTGAAGATCTACCTGCCCCGCAGCTACGGCGAAGGTGAGCCGGCTGAGAAGCGGCCAGCCCTGGGAGACGTCTCTGCGGGTATTGGGGAGGTGGTGCTGGTGGTGGAGGATGAGGAG
>JAVBYB010000315.1 GCA_030824255.1 bacterium | reverse complement strand
ATGCTGTTGATATGCATATTGCATCCGAAGCTTTCGGTGGCGCGCATCCTGCTTCAGGCGGACCTGCGCGGCCGTGTGCTTCGACTGACGCTGCCAGCGGTGGTGGCGCTGCCCGTTATTTCGGCCGCGGTGAGTCTTGCCCTGTCGGTGATGGTCGGCTGGTCGACCGAGGCGCTGTTTGCGGTCAATGCTGCGATCAGTGTGACGCTGTCTGCTATCCTTGTCGGATGGCTGTCCAGCCTGATCGCTGAATGGCAAGCGGAAGCGAATGAACGCTCAGCCCGCCTGACACGGGCGAATGAGGCGCTGGAACAGTATGCATCCTCTGCCGCCCACGATCTCAAGGCCCCATCGCGCCATGTCCTGCTCTATGGCGAACTGCTCAACGCCGCGCTCGACAAGGGCGATCTAGGCGAAGCACGGCGCCATGCACGCTCGATCCGTGAAAGCGCGCTCGAAATGCCCCGCATGATCGAGGGCATGCTGGAATTCTCACGCTCTTCGTTCACGCGCGTTTCGCTCGGCCTCAACTCACTCAGCGAAATGGTGCAGGCAGCCGCTGCCCAGAACGCGGCCGACCTGCAGGCGGCTGGCGCAACGGTGCGCGTGCTGAGCGAGGCGCGCTTCCAGTGCGATCCCACGCTGATGACGAATGTCTTCCAGAATCTGATCGCCAACGCGATCAAGAACCGCCGCAAGGATCGTTCACTGGAAATCCGCATCACAAGCCAGCGGGAAGGTGAAGGCTGGAAGATTTCGGTCGAGGACAATGGCGTCGGGTTCGACGCCGACTTCGCAGCTGTGGCCTTCAACCCGCTCGCGCGTGGCGTCAAAACCGCCGGAGAGGGGGCGGGGATAGGGTTGGCCACCTGCCGGTCGATCATCCAGGCGCATGGCGGCACAATCGAGGTGGATGCGAGCTATCGCGGCGGTGCGCGCATCCTGTTCACCTTGCCGGATGCCGATCCGGCCTGATGCGCGGTTGACGCGGACCTGTCTTTCGCGTCACGGACCGCACATGAGAGGCTTCAATCCGGATCGCGGCTTCGGCGTCTACGTCCACTGGCCGTATTGCGCGCGCATCTGCCCGTACTGCGACTTCAACGTCTACGCTGCAAAGGCGCGCGATACTGATCCACTGTTCCGGACAATCCTTGCAGATCTTGCAGGCTGGCGCGGGCGCACGGGCGAGCGGCGCGTGGACTCGATCTTTCTCGGCGGCGGCACGCCGTCACTGATGACGGGCGCGCAGGTCGAAGGGGTAATCGGCGAGATCGATCGGCTGTGGGGGCTGAAGCCCGGCGCCGAAATCACGCTGGAAGCCAACCCTGACGATGCAGCGCGCTTTGCCGACTTTGCAGCGGCGGGCGTCAACCGCCTGTCGCTCGGCCTGCAGTCGCTTGACGACAACCGCCTGAAATTTCTCGGTCGCACGCATTCAGCTGACGATGCGTTGCGGGCGCTCGATGATACGAGGGGCAAGTTCCGCTCTGTCTCCGTTGACCTGATCTACTCACTGCCAAACCAGACAGCGGATGACTGGAGGCGTGAGTTATCGCGCGTCCTGTCGCTCGGCGCGGACCACCTCTCGCTTTACGAACTCACCATCGAGCCGGGGGCGGCGTTTGCGTTCGCCGTGAAGCGCAAGGACTGGTCGCCGCTCGACGATGATCGCTCCGCGGAACTCTATGAGCTGACACAGGCCATGACGGCCGACGCCGGCTTCGACGCCTACGAGATTTCCAATCATGCGCGCGGGGCGGAGCATCAGTCCGTACACAATCGCATCTACTGGTCATCGGGTGACTGGGCCGCTGTCGGTCCCGGCGCGCACGGACGCCTCACGACGGGCGATGAGCGCTGGGCCGTCGAGGCGGCGGAGAAGCCGGGCGAGTATCTGAGGCAGGTCTCGGCGAACGGTCTTGGCTGGGCCATGGTGGATCGTCTCGACGATCTCGCCCATGCGCGTGAGCGCGTGGCGATGGGCCTGCGCGTTGCGGAGGGGGTTGCGCGCGAGGGCATTGCGGAGCTGGCGCAGTCGCTGAACGAGACGCGCGTCGCTGAACTGGTCGGCGATGGGCTTCTGCGGGACGACAACGGGCGTATTGCGCTGACTGCTCAAGGCAGGCTGCTGGCGGACCGCATCGCGGGAGAGATTGCGCCCTAGCCGGCCTAGCTTCCGGGCCCGAACGTCTTCAGCGGCGGGTCGACGATCTTCACGCCGCCCTGGTTCTGAAGCTGCATCACGGCGAGCGAGCGTTCGACGCTGCCATCCGGCATGAAGCGGAAAAGGCCGTTCACGCCGCCCCAGCCTTCGCCGCGCTGGATCATCGCGGCATCAAGGCGGTTGGCGCCGGCCAGCGTCGCCGCGAGCGCGCCTGCGTCATAGCCGAAGGCGGCAAGGCGCGGCGGCGCTTCGCCATAGGTTGCCTGATAGCGTCGCTCGAAATCGGCGACCGCTTCCGGATCGGGAGAGGGGAAGGCGCCGCCATAGAGGCCCGGCTCGCGCCAGACATCGCTGTCGTTCCATTGACCCGTGCCGAGAAAGCGCACCTGCTTCGGCGTGACGTTGGCGATGGCGCGGAGCAGCGCGCCGACCGAGCGGAGCTGAACGCCCGCTTCCGGGATCAGCACGGCCACCTTTTCGGGATGGGCGCGGTTCTCCGCCTCGACCAGGCGCGCGATGGTGCGCGCTTCGGCCTGCGGCGAAGAGTTGCCTTGCGTGTAGTATTCGACGCCGACGACGGCAGCGCCGCGACGGGCGGCTGCTTCGCGCAGCGCCTGTTCGATGGCGCGGCTGTTGGCGTTGTTCGGCCCGAGCATCGCAAAGCGCGTGACGCCGTCGCGGCTGGCCCAGTCGACGATGCGCTCGACCTCGGCATAGGGCGTTAGCGAGACGAGATAGGCGCCCTGGCCGATAGCGGAGATGTCGGTCGAGAAGGCGAACACCGGGGCGCGTACCTGCGAGGCTTCGCTGGCGACAGGAGCGACCTGCTGGGCGAAGACCGGCCCGATCACGGCGACGGCGCCATCGCGGATCGCATCCTGCGCAATCCCGGCCACGACCGCTGAATCGGCGCTGGAGGCGTCACGGCGCATCAGGACGATGTCGGTCGCGCCGACCTGGAAGAGCGCCATCTGCACGGCATTGAAAATGCCTTCGCTCTGCTTCTTCACCTCGGCATTCGCGGAGGAGAAGGGCAGGAGGACGGCGATACGCTTGAGGTCCTGCTGCTGGGCGCCGGCGAGGTGGCGCGGGGCATAGGCATTGCGGCCTTCCGCATAAGTGTCCATGACCGGAGCCGACGGCGCGGGATCTGCGCCAGCCGGACGTACCGGCCGGGTTGGATCAGGACGCAGGTCGTTGCTAGAAAGCGGCGTGGTCGGCCTGACAGGGCCGCTGGTGCAGGCTGCCAGCGACGCCAGCATCAGGGCGGACGCCGTCGCTAGAAAACGGACCCGAGCTTTCGATGACATCAGCGACCCCTCCTGAGGATGCGGCTGTAGACCCGGCCCACGAAGCTGCGGACCCTAGGCCGGAGGGCGATTCCCGACAAGGCGAGGGGGCAGCCCACCGCCTGTTCAGGATCAATCCCGGCCTCGAGCCCGGCCTCTACGTTGTTTCGACTCCAATCGGCAACCTCAGGGATGTCACGTTGCGGGCCCTCGATACATTGGCGTCCGTGGACACCGTCTGCGCCGAAGACACGCGTGTGGCCGCAAGGCTGCTGTCTGCCTTCGGAGTTTCCGCGAGATTGCGGCCATATCACGACCACAACGGCGCGCAGGCGCGGCCCGCGCTGCTTAACGAGTTGGAAAACGGCGCGCGTATCGCGTTGATTTCGGATGCGGGAACGCCGCTGGTGTCGGACCCCGGCTACAAGCTGGTGCGCGAGGCGGCGGAGCGGGGGATACGCGTCATCGCGATTCCGGGCGCTTCGGCGCCGCTGGCGGCGCTCGCGAGTTCCGGGCTGCCGACCGATCGTTTCACATTCGCTGGGTTTCCGCCGCCACGGTCCGGAGCGCGCAAGCGCTTCCTTGCCGAGCTG
>JAVBYB010000317.1 GCA_030824255.1 bacterium | reverse complement strand
CGCCGCCGCCCGCCGCGCCCGCGATCTCTTCGCCCCGCGCATCGCGGAGATGGTCGCCGAAGGAGACTAGATGACCAAGTCCCTCAAGATCCGCATCGACGACGCCACCGAAGTCTCCGCCCTCTGGGACAAGCCGCGCACCGCCACCGCCGCCCTCATCCTCGCCCACGGCGCCGGCGCAGGCATGACTCACAAGCACATGGCCGCCACCGCCGAAGGCCTCGCTGCGCGCGGCATCGCCGTCCTGCGCTACAACTTCGCCTACATGGAACGCGGCTCCAAGCGCCCTGACAACGCAGCCGTCGCAATCGCCGCCGTCCGCGCCGCCATCGCGCAAGGCGCCAAACTCGCGGGCGACCTCCCCCTCTTCGCCGGCGGCCGCTCCTTCGGCGCCCGCATGACGACGCAGGCGCATGCCGCCGAACAGCTGCCAAGTATCAAAGGCTTCGTCTTCTTCGCCTGGCCACTGCATCCATCTGGAAAGCCGGATGTGAAGCGCGCCGAACACCTCGCGCAGGTGAAGCGTCCGATGCTCTTCCTGCAAGGCTCAGCCGACACCCTCGCCGAAACGCCGCTGCTGAACCAGGTGATCTCCAACCTGGGCAAGCGCGCGCAATTGCATCTCGTGGATCAGGCAGATCACTCTTTCCACGTCCCGGCGCGGAGCGGACGCAAGGACCCAGAAGTGCTGGATGAAATTCTCGATGTGGCGCGCGACTTCATGGCGAAGCACGGCACGTAAATCCTACTTTCCGTGATCCACGCGCAGCCCGGCCTCGACCTGCTCGCTTGACCGAATGCCAAACGAGATCACCAGCTTCGCGGCCTTCTCCACGGGCATGTTCAGCCGCTTGATCCGCTCCGGCGTCACAAACACCAGCTGCCCCATCGCCGGGTTGGGAGACGACGGCACCAATACGCCGATCACCTCGGGGATCTGGTCGAGGATTTCCCGGTCCGGAGTCTGACTCGTGACGAACCCAATCACCCAGAGCCCCTTGCCTGGATACTCTACCAGAACCGCTTCCTTGAACGACGATGAGTCATTCGACGCGATCGTCTCCACCACCTGCTTCAGGATCGAATAGATCGATCGCACCAGTGGCACGCGCGCGAGCACCAGCTCGCCCAGGCGCACCATCGTCTGCCCGAACAGGTTCGCGACAAACGCGCCGAGAAGCGTAAGCGCCGCAACAGCTATGACGATGCCGAGCCCCGGCAGCGGGAAGCCCAGCCAGTTCTGCGGGTCCCACGCGGATGGCAGCCACGGCGTCACCGCCTCGTCGACCAGGACGACGAAGCTCCACACCAGCCAGATCGTGATGCCCAGCGGCGCCGCCACCACCACGCCGGCAAAGAACCAGTTGCGCAACGTGCTCAGCGGCCCGCTTTTGACAGCGGGCGCCGGCGAAGTCGGCGTGGTTGTGGGTGTATCGGACATCAGCGTCCGTTACCGCAGATTGGCCTCAACAGCCAGCAGACCCGCTGACGCGGTCCCGCCGGAAATCAGACGTCCGCCGCAACTCGCGCCGTGATGATCTTGCCCGGCTTCTTCGGCGGCTCGCCCTTCGGCAGCGCATCCACGGCGTCCATGCCGCTGATCACCTTGCCCCACACCGTATACTTGCGGTCGAGGAACGAGGCGTCGTCGAGGCAGATGAAGAACTGGCTGTTGGCCGAGTTCGGCGCACTGGAACGCGCCATGGAGCAAACGCCGCGCTGGTGGCTTTCGTCATTGAACTCGGCGCGAAGGTCGTCCTTCTCGGAACCGCCCATGCCAGAGCCGGTCGGATCGCCGCCCTGCGCCATGAACCCGTCGATCACACGATGGAACACGACGCCGTCATAGAATTCCTCGCGCGCCAGTTCCTTGATCCGCTCGACATGGCCCGGCGCCTTGTTCGGCAGCAGCTCAATCGTCACCACGCCCGTATCAAGCGTGAGGATGAGGGTGTTCTCTTTGTCGACTGCGCTCACTGTCCTGGCCTCTCAACTGTAATTTCAACGGGGGGCAGGTAGCATGCTTCATAAGGATCGGTCACCTTTATCTCGGCCAGCTTGGCCGCAAATTCAGGTCCGTCCGTGCGACGCACATAGACGTTCGGCCGCTTGTTCGCCGGAAGGTCCGCCACGATCACCGCCTTGGTCAGAATGTCGCTGGTTCCCGGCGGCAGAACTCCATTGTCTTCTTCACGTCCCGCCTTCACGCCACGGATCGTTTCGAGGCCAGAAACGGTCCAGCCCCACGGCGTATATTTCTGGTCGAGCCCGTCCGGTCCTACACGCGCCTGACGCATCAGGAAGAACTGGGTGTTGGCGCTGTTCGGATCGTTCGCGCGCGCCATCGAGGTCACGCCCGAACAATGCAGCATCCACGTCTTGGCCACAGCCGGAAACGAGATCATCGCCAGCTCGTCCGGTTGTCCCTGAACCAGGAACCCATCGAGATAGCCGATCTTGTCGCCGCCCACCGTCGCGCCAACCCACTGGACCTTCTGTTTGGCCGGATCGCGGCCCCAGGTGAACTCCGCCTTGATGTTCGGATAGGTCGCGGCCGGATAGGTCAGCTCCGTGTCGCCGCCCTGCACCATGAAGTCGTCGATGACGCGATGGAACGGCACCTTGTCGAAATGCCCCGCGCGCGCGACCTGCTTGATGCGCGTGATATGCCCCGGCGCCACGTCGGGACGCAGCTCCACCAGCACTTCGCCGCCATTGATCGTCAGCTGCAGAAGGTTTTCGGGATCGACCTTGCGCCAGTTGGCCGGATCGTCCGCCGGGCCAGCCCAGGCCGCGCCGGCAGCCGCCAGCGAGGCCGCGCCCGCGGCCGCGAACAGGATTTGTCGCAACATCTACTTGCCCTTCTTGATCCCATATTTGGTCAGCAGTTTCTGGTGCACTGCTTCAGGGACAAATAGTTCGGCGCTTCCGCCCAGCCGCGCAATCTCTTTTACCAGTCGGGATGAAACCGCCTGGTGGTGTGGATCGGCCATCAGGAAGACAGTCTCGATCTCGTCATTCATCCGCTGGTTCATCGCCACCATCTGGAATTCATACTCGAAATCGGACACGGCGCGCAGGCCGCGGATGATCATCTGCGCATTGCACTGCTCGGCGAAATGCATCAGCAGGTTGTCAAAAGGCCGCGCCTCGATCTCGGTCGTCCCGGCCAGCTTCCGCGCCTCATCGAGCACCATCTTGGTGCGCTCTTCCAGCGTGAACAGCGGCCCTTTGCCCTCGTTGATCGCCACGCCAATGATCAGCTTGTCGACCAGCTTCACGGCCCGCCCGATTATATCGAGGTGCCCGTTCGTGATCGGGTCAAACGTACCGGGATAAAGCCCGATGCGCTTCACAGGCCGGGGCGTCAGCGACGCCCTGTTGGCCGCCGCTGCACGCACAGGTCTTGGCTCACCCGCCGCCCGTCTTTCCGGCCGTCTCGTCACCGCCCTGATCCTCCAGCCTCTCCACAGAGACGACTCGCTCCCCCGCCGCTACACGCAGCACGCGAACCCCCTGTGTCGCACGACCCGCAATGCGGACCTGATCGACAGCGCAACGTATCAATTGACCCGCGTCTGTCACCACCATGATTTCGTCAGAGCCCGCGATCGGGAAGCTGGCGACCAGTTTCTGGCCCTTGGACAGCTTGTGCGCGATCAGGCCTTTGCCGCCGCGCCCCGTGCGCCGGTAATCAAACGCGGACGCGCGCTTGCCCATGCCTTCGTCGGTGATGGTGAGAATGAACTGCTCGGCTGCCGAGAGGGCGTCGAAGCGATCATCCGTCAGCTCGACCTCGCCATTCTCGGCCGTGGCTGCGATTTCGCCATCATCCGTGGACGTATCGTCCTCGACTTCCTCGACGCCCTCTTCGCCTTCGGCACGGCGCGCCGCGCTGGCCCGCTTCATGTAGGCCCGCGCCTCGGCCGGCGTCACATTGATCTGGCCGAGAACACTCATCGCAATAAGCGAATCGCCTGCCCCCAGCTTGATCCCGCGCACGCCTGTAGACGTCCTGCCGGTGAAGACGCGCACGTCGTCCACCGAGAAGCGGATGCACTGGCCCAG
>JAVBYB010000318.1 GCA_030824255.1 bacterium | reverse complement strand
GTCCATACCCGGCAGGCGGTAGTCCAGCACCAGCAGGTCATAGGCGCGCTGGCGGAGCCGAACGATCGCCTCGAACCCGTCGCGGGCGACGTCGGCGGTCCAGCCGCTGGCTTCGAGAACGGTGGTATTGAGAACCGCGTGACGCGGATTGTCGTCCACCACGAGCGCGTGGCGCCCGTCTGTGGCGATCATCGGCGTCATAACATATCTCCGGGATTCAGTGTCCGGGCGTCAGACTAGCTGACGCCCGGAACACGACGCGACGCGAACACCCTCGTGGGTTGGGGGGGACGGAGTGTGTCCGCAGCGCGAGGCCGGAGATGATGGAAAAGAGCGAGAATGTGCAGGCTAAAACTGCAGTTTAGCGAGCGCGTAACCGCGACACGAATGTTACATGCGACAAGCTGTTGAATTGTGACATTTTTATTTCGTGTTACACGAAGCCATTACTGAGCTTTACTCGGTGACAGTCGCAGTCAGAATGGTTTCCTGACGTGAAACGGGACGGCTGATGGACTTTTCTCGGCCGCATGGTGGGGCGGGAGACGGCAAGGATACGGCGGACGGTAACGATTCTGCGGCGCCTGGACGCCTGGAAATCGAAGCCGCCCTTGAACGGATCATGACGTCACGCGCATTTGGAACGGCGCCGCGGCAACAGGCGCTGCTTCGACATATCATGTCCGAAACGCTCGAAGGCCGGGGCGACATGCTGAAAGAGTTCAGCATCGCCGTGGATGTGTTCGGGCGCCCATCGACATTCGATCCTCGGGTTGATTCCATCGTGCGCGTGCAGGCGAGCCGCCTGCGCAACCAGCTGGCTGACTACTACGCCAAGGACGGCGCGGCGGAGCCGGTTCGGATCGAGGTTCCGGCCGGGGCCTATCTGGCGGTGTTCAGCCGGGTCGACCCGTTACGCAACGTCATACTGAGGCCGACGTCCAGCCTTGAGCCGACACAGGCAGGGGAACCCGCTCCGGCGCATGAGCCCATCGAACCCGAAATCGGACCGGTGGGCGGCGCGCGGGGGTTTTTCCGGAAGCACAGCTGGCTGCTGCCCGCGATGGGCGGGGCCGGCGGATTTGCGCTGGTGGCGGTCATCGCCTCGTTCTTCGGCGGACCTGGCGGAGGGAATGATCCGGCCGTCACCCTGCCCTCCGGCCCGACCATCTTCGTCACGCAATACCAGCTGATCCAGGGTCCGGAGTATGCCGAGACGCTGCGCGATGGCCTGCAGTTCGAGCTGATCGACAGCCTGTCGCGCTTCCCGGAGCTGTCGGTGCTGGGCATCGACACGGTTTATGGCTCGACCACGGATGCGGCGCGGCGCAACTCGTTCGGAGCTGACTTCATTCTCACAGGTTCGATCCAGGCGAGCGGGAACGAGATCAAGGTGACCAGCCAGCTGATGCGGACATCGGACAACCGGTTCGTCTGGTCGGAGATCGAAACGGCGGATGTCGGCGATGCGTCTGGCATGCTTGAGGTTCAGTCCCGTATTGCGGGCGATGTGGCGACGCAGCTTGGCCAGCCCTATGGCGTGATCCAGGAGCGCCTGAAGGAAGACCTGTCGGAAACGCGCGCGGTTTCGCTGGACGATTATCTCTGCGTCATGGAGGCGTACGAGTATTCGCGGTTCAAGTCGGAAGCGAAGCACGCCGAAGTGCGCGCCTGCCTTGAAGAGACGGTGAAGCATTCGCCGCTCTATTCGCCCGCATGGGCCAAGCTGTCATGGATCTATGGCGACGAGGCGCGCTATGCGTTCAACCGCCGCGCGGATGCGCCTGATCCTTTCGTGCGTGCGCGCGAAGCAGCGGAAAAGGCCGTCGCCGCCAACCCCTCCTCCGCCATGGCGCACCAGTATCTGGCGATTGCGAAATTCGCGCTGGACGATGATGCGGGGACGCGCTCTTCCATCGAGACGGCGCTGCGGCTGAACCCCAACAATTCCGAGATCCTCGCGGATGCGGGGCTGATGCTGGTGACGATGGATACCTCGCAGCGCGGGCGCGAGATGGCGGAGAAGGCCATTGCGATCAATCCTGGGCGTCCGGCTTGGTATCATGCGTCCCTGGCGATCTATCACGTCGTGAAGGGCAACAAGGCCGAAGCGCTGGCGGCGGCGGATGAGGGCGCGCCCGACGGATCGCCCATGGGCGCCTACATGATGGCGGCGGCCCTAAGGCTCAACGGGCGCGACCGCGAGGCGGATGACGCGCTGGCGATCCTCTACCAGACGCACCCGGAGATCGTGGGCAAGGACGCGGATATCGTGAAACGCATGCGCCTGCCCGAGCGCGTGGTGAGCCTGATTTTCGGGCAGTAGGGCGCCAAGGCGCGCAGCCCGAGACGATCAGCCCCAGACGATCAGCCCTGCGGCGTCTGCCGAATGAACCGCACGGACCGGATGAGGCCGTCGCGGGCTTCGTAGATCGCAATCACGTCGAGAGGGCCGCCGGGGATGCCCGTGACGCGCTCTCGGTCGATCGCAAAATCGCCGAGGTCCATGCGGGAGAGGATCTCACAATGAAGGCCGGGGGTTGAGAAGCGGTTGGCGTAGTTGGCGCGAAAGGCTTCCATTCCCTGCAGCGTGACGGCGCCGGTGGGCACATCGTAGACGACCACGTCTTCGGAGAAGAGCGCGCAGAAGGCATCGAGATTGCGCGCGTTATAGGCCGCGAGCTGACGGTTCGCGAGGACGCGCGGGGTGAGCGGAAGCGTCATCAGACCCAGCGCTCCAGATTGAACAGGCGGCGATGTTCGTCGATGGCGTAGGTGTCGGTCATGCCGGCGATGTAGTCGCAGACGACGCGGGCGCGCTTGACCGTGTCGGCGCCGGTCGCCTTCGCGCGGTCGCGCCATGGCGGCGGCAGCGTCTCGGGCTCGGCAAGGAACAGGGCGAAGAGTTCGCGCACGATGCGCCGGGCCTGGCTCATCATCCGGTTCACCTTGTGGTGGCGATACATGCGCTCGAACAGGAAGGCGCGCAGAGGCTTCTGACGCTCGGCGATATCATCCGAGAAGGCGGCGAGCGGGCGGCTGAGCGCCCTCACCTCTTCCACGGCGCGCGGATTTTCTTGGGCCGCGCGGCGATGGAATTCGCCGACAAGATCGCCGACCCAGATGCCGATCAGGCGGCGGACCGACTCCGAGATGATGCGGTCGCGCTCGATGCCGGGATACTGGTCCATCACATCGCGGAAGACGTCCCCCGCAAGCGGCACGTCCATCAGGTCCGATATCTCGAACAGGCCGGCGCGGAGGCCGTCCTGGATGTCGTGATTGTTGTAGGCGATGTCGTCCGCAAGCGCGGCCACCTGCGCCTCCGGGCCCGCGAAGGTGTCGAGCTCGAGCGATTGCAGGGCGTCATAGTCGCGGAAGGCGGTGGGCAGGGTTTCGATCGGCTTCTCCGCCGTGACCAGTGGTCCGTTGTGCTTGATGACGCCTTCGAGGGATTCCCATGTGAGGTTCAGGCCATCGAATTTCGGATAGCGCTGTTCCAGCTTGGTGAGGACGCGCAGGGCCTGTGCGTTGTGATCGAAGCCGCCATACTCGGCCATGACCGTGTCCAGAGCCGTCTCCCCGGCATGGCCGAAGGGCGGATGGCCGATGTCGTGGGCAAGGGCGAGCGTTTCGGCCAGATCCTCGTCCAGGCCCAGCAGGCGGGCGGCCGTGCGGGCGATCTGGCTGACTTCCAGCGAATGGGTGAGGCGCGTCCGGTAATGATCGCCTTCGTGGGCGACGAAAACCTGGGTTTTCTGCTTCAGGCGGCGGAAGGCATCCGAATGGATGATCCGGTCGCGATCCCGCTGGAAATCCGTGCGGGTGGCGCTGGGAGGCTCGATGTGGAGCCGGCCGCGGGACCGGTTGGGGTCCGTCGCGAACGCCGCCCGCGGCGGGGCGGTGAAACGCTTGGCCATGTAGGCGCCTTCCCTGTAAGCTCCGGGCTTCTTATCTGAATCGCTACGAACAGCGAATTAAGGCTCCCTATGCCTGATACAGCCACTTCAGTCCCGGACGTGACACTCTCCACCTCCGCCGCGCGCCGGATCAACAAGATCGTGGTGGGGCAGAAG
>JAVBYB010000322.1 GCA_030824255.1 bacterium | reverse complement strand
GGGCGGGGACGGGCTGGTGCCTGATCCTCGCGCGGTTGCGCGGCGGCGCGGGGCGCCAGGGGCTGGTCGACAGGTTCGGCGTCAGCCGGATCGAGCGCACGGCCGGGCGCGAGCCGCACGGTGCGGCCGACACGATGCCAGAGGCGTTTTTCTTCGGGCGTAAGCCGGCGGGTCATGAGCGATCAATTGCCGGCGCCGGATCAGGAGGCTGTGGTGACTTCGTCCAGCACCCAGTTCGGATTTTCCGTCTTCAGCGAGCGCTTGAACGTCCAGATTTCCTTGGCCTGGCGCAGGTTCTCGCCATCCGACAGATCGCTTTCGAACGCGACCAGAACACGCGCAACGTGGGCTGCGTCGACCGACGCCTCGACAATGCGGGCCTGGCGCAGGCGCATCAGGCGCACCGGTTCCGAACTGGCGCGTTCCCGATCCGTAATGGCGTCGCTGTAGGCTTCGTACACATCGTCATCGACGAGCTGTTTCAGGGTTTCGCGATCGCCATCGGCATAGGCGGTCACGATCATTTCGTAGGCCTTGCGGGCGCCACGGGTGAAATCATCGGGCAGGAAGGACGGATCCTCGACGGCGATGGCTTCCATGCCGGCGGCGGCGGGACCGGTGAAGGCCGGACGTTCGCGGCGCTTCTGGGCGGCGGCTTCGGCGGCGGCTTCATCTTCGCGCTGTTCGGCCGTGGCGACGGGCGCCTGGCGATAGCGGCGGGCGTTGGGTTCCGAACCGCTCTTCTGGCCGAGAACTGCATACAGGCGGGAAATCACGAAAACCGCGATGGCTGCCAGGATTATGAGGTCGATACTTAACAAGACAAACCTTCCGGTAGCGGATCGCGCTGACGTCCAGCCTTACCATCCGTCGTTTAATATAGACACAAAACACGCCAAGTCAGCCCGTTGTTGCCGCCGTCGCAGCAGCGTGATAGCCGCCCACCCTTGTTCTGGCCGCTTTTTTCCGGACTCTTTTCGTCATGACCGATACCCCGACCCCGGATTCCACCCCGCCTGCCGGCCAACCTGAGACCCAGCCGGGCCAGAATGCGGGCCAGCCCGCCGGCCCGCCGATGATCCGGGTGCTCGCGCAGTACGTGAAGGATCTCTCCTTCGAGAACCCCGGCCTGTTCGCGACCCAGCAGGGCAGCAATGCCCCCGAGATCGAACTGGGTATTGACGTGAAGGTGGAGCCCGGCCCGCCGGAGCAGCAGATTTTCTCGGTCGAGCTGAAGCTCTCCGCGCGCGCCAAGCGGCAGGAGCAGATCGTGTTCATCGTCGAGCTGGTCTATGGCGGCGTGGTTCAGCTGCAGGACGCCAAGCGCGACGACGTGGAAGCGATGCTGCTGATCGAATGCCCGCGCCTGCTGTTCCCGTTCGCGCGCCGCATCATCGCCGACATCACCCGCGAGGGCGGCCATCCGCCGCTGATGATCGACCCGATCGATTTCGTGGGGCTGTACCGCCAGCAGCGCCAGCGCGCGGAAGCCGCCGCGCAGGGACAGCCGCCGCAGGCGTAATCAACCAAGGCGATCCAACGTGGTCCGCTCATCCCGACGAAAGTCGGGATCCAGGAACAGCCGTGCGGTATTCTCTGGCCTGGAGCCGGAAGCCTGAACACGTCTCACCGTCAGCCCTGGATCCCGGCGTTCGCCGGATGAGCGGGGATGGGCCGGTGGGCTGTTGCGCAGGGCTTGGACCTAGCATTCCAGCACCATCTTCAGCGCGCCGTCGCGGCGGTCGTTGAACATCGCGTAGGCGTGTGCGCCATCCGCGAGCGGCATGCGATGGGAGATCATCGCTTCGGGCTTGAGGCGGCCCGAGCGGACCATGGGCACGAGGTCTGGCCAGTGGACCATCACCGAGCAGAGGCTTGTGCGGAAGGTGAGGCCCTTGTTGAAGGCGAGCGCCATCGGGAAGGGAAACTGTTTCGTCTGGTTGACGCCGATGGTGGAGACGGTGGCCTGTTTGCCTGCAAGCTGAAGCGCAAGCTTCAGCGTGGCGTCGGCGCCGACTGCTTCGATGACGCTGCCGGCGAGCGCGCCCCTGGTGTGCTCCTTGAGCAGCGCCTTCTCGTCGCCGGGATCGAGCGCGATGGCGCCAAGCTTTTCCGCCATGGCGCGCCGTTCGGGCACGAGGTCTGCTGCATACACGCGTGAGGCGCCGAGCGCGTAGGCGATCTCCACCGCCATCAGGCCGATGGGGCCGAGGCCGACGACGGCGACCGTGCCGCCGGGACGGATGTCTGCGTTCTTCGCGCCGAGATAGGCGGTGGGCAGATTGTCGGTGAGCATGAGGGCCTGATCGTATGTCAGGCCTTCAGGGATAAGCGCGGCGTTGTGATCCGCGTGAGGAACCATGACGGCTTCGGCCTGGCAGCCGGGGAGCGCATGGCTGAGCCCATAGCAACCGCCGGCATTGCGATCGCAGCGCACGACATCCCCTGCCCGGCATGGCGCGCAGAGACCGCAGCCGACGGAGGCCGAGATCATCACCCGGTCGCCGACCTTCAGGCTTTCGACATGAGCGCCGACTTCAACGATTTCGCCGACGGCTTCGTGGCCGACGCAGAAGCCGACATCATCGCTGAAACCGTGGCCCTGATAGATGTGGAGATCGCTGCCGCAAATGCCGCACGCTTTCACGCGCACGAGGGCGGCATGGGGCGCGGTGACTTTCGCATCGGGGATCGTCTCGAAGCGGATGTCTTTTGCGGCGTGGTAGGTGAGCGCTTTCATGGGTCATGTCTCCGCCTTCAGTGTAGCGGGGATGGCCGGGACGGGAAGCTGGCTAGAATCTATCCGGCCGCTTCGCAGCGGAGGGAGGACAAGGCGGTCAGCCGAACTTCTTCCAGATGGCGTTGTCGCCGAAGGTGTCGATGTAGGCGGCGTGCGCGGCAATCTCTTCAGCGGTCAGGAGCGGGGCGAGCGGCGTCGGGCGGTGGCGCTGGGGCTTGTAGACGACCTGGACGGGGTTGCCATTGTTGCCGGCAAAGTCGAAGGCGCGTTCGCGGCCGCCGCGCAGTTCGAGATAGGCGCGGGCGAGCAGCTGGGCGTCGAGCAGCGCGCCGTGGAGGACGCGATCCTCGATCGAGATGTTGAACCGCTTGCAGACCGCATCGAGCGAGGCCGGCGAGCCGGGACGATGTTCGCGCGCCAGCACCAGCGTGTCGATGAAGCGTTCCTTCGCGAATTGCGGGCGTCCGAGGCGAAGAAGTTCTGCATTCAGAAAGCCGCGGTCGAATTCGGCGTTGTGGGCGACGATAGTTGAATCGCCGAAGAATTCCAGCAGCTGGTCGACGACCTTGTCGAAGCTCGGCTTGCCATAGAGCGTTTCGTTGGTGATGCCGGTGATGCGGACGGTGGCCTCGGACACGGGGCGGCCGGGGTTGATGTACATCTGGAATTCGCGGCCGGTGGGCAAATAGTTCACCAGCTCGACGCAGCCGACCTCGACGATGCGGTCAGCCAGCTTCGGATCGGGGTGATCCGGGTTGAGGCCGGTTGTTTCGGTGTCGAAGACGATCTCGCGCATGGGACGATTTTAGGTTGCTTCGCGCGAATTGGCGATGCGGTGGCGTAGCTGGCTGAGGATTTCGTCCACACGTTCCTCGGCGTGGGCAAAGCCCAGACTGGTGTCGATGACAAAATCGGCCTGTTCGCGCTTGATCGCATCCGGAACCTGGCGGGCGACGATGGCCTCGAATTCGGCCTCGGTCATCTGGCCACGGGCGAGGACGCGCGCGCGCTGGACGTCGGCCGGGGCGCTGACCACGAGGATGGCGTCGGCGCGCTTGTTCCCGCCGGTTTCGAAGAGAAGCGGGATGTCGAGGACAACAATGTCGTGGCCATCGGCCGCCGCCTGTTCGAGGAAAGCGCGCTGCAGGCCGCCGACGATGGGGTGGACGATGTCCTCCAGTCTTTTCATGGCGGCGGCATCGTCGATGACACGCTGGCGCAGCTTCGGGCGGTCTATGCCGCCCTCCCCGCTGGTGACGCCGGGAAATTCGGCCTCGATCGGGGCGACGGCTGCGCCGCCCGGCGCATAGACGCGGTGGACGGCGGCGTCGGCGTCATAGACGGGGA
>JAVBYB010000418.1 GCA_030824255.1 bacterium | reverse complement strand
GGCTGCGGAGTACTGGGCCGGTCGCATGCTGGAGATCGATGCGGCTGCTCTACGTCGCCCGTCGCGCTTCGATGCGCTCGCCCGCAAGCTTGGCCTCGGCAAGGATCGCGCCCGCGCGTCGGATGATGACGACAGCGAGGCATCGCCCCCGCCGACGCGCCCGGTCGCCTACGCCCCGATGTGGATGGGCGAGCCCGACAAGCAGCTCGATTGGGGCTGGAGCGTGAAGGACGGCGTCGCCATGATGGCGATCGAAGGCCCTCTCGTCGAGCACGGCGGCTACGGGCTGTGCGACTTCATGCACGGCTATGACACCATCGCGGCCGCCATCGACGAGTTCGACGCCGACAGCAGCGCGAAGGGCGGCATCATCCACATGGATACGCCGGGCGGCCCGGTCGCTTCCGGCATCTATGAGTTGGCCGCGAAGATCCAGGCGCGCGGCCCGGATGCGAAGCCGATCTGGGTTGTTTGCGAAATGGCTTGCTCGGCGGGCTACTGGATCGCTTCGCAGTTCGACCGGGTGATTGCAGCGCCGGCTGGCATCCTCGGCTCGATCGGCGTGGTGATGGTTCACGTCAATCAAGCTGGCGCTCTCGAGAAAGCCGGAATCGAGGTCACGTCCATCGAGGCCCCGGAAGAGGGATTCAAGACTGACGGGGCGTCGTGGAAGGCGCTTAGCCCCGAAGGCCGTGCGGCTCTTCAGTCTGACATCAACGAGCTCATGACGGCGTTTGCCGAAACGGTCGAGAAGGGGCGGGGCCCCAAGCTTACCGCTGAGAAGGCGAAGGCGCTTCGCGCGCAGGTGTTTCCGGGAACCCATGCCGACAAGTCGCGCGACGCGGTCGCGCTCGGCCTCGCCGACAGCGTGATGTCCGAACAGCAGGCCTTCGAGGCGCTGCGCGCGGAAGTCAACGCCAGCAACATCATTCCCATTCGCGCCGCCGCCAAGGCGGGCGTCACCGCGGCCCCGGCCGCATCCATGCCGGCGAAGGCCGGCGCAACCACGGAGACTGACATGACGAAGCGCGAACAGCGTGTCGCCGCAGTCATGGCCGGGAAGACCTCGGCCAAGACTGACAAGGAAAAGCTGGACGAGATCCAGACGATCCTCGATTCCGAAGAGGAAGAGACGGGTGACGAGTCCGCCGAGGCGGATGAGGACGAGCCCGCCGCCGAGACCGATGAGGACGACGAAGATCAGCCCGCTGCCGTTGCGCCCAAGCGCAAGGCGGCTGTTGTCGATCCGGCCGTCGCGCAGGCGGTTCTCGCCCTGCCGGAAGCTGTTGGTCGCGAGAAGCTCGCCAACCGCCTGGCGTTCAAGCCGGGGATGACGGTGGAGGAGGCGAAGGCCGACCTTTCGGCCGCCCCGCGCAAATCGGCCTTCACCGATCGCGTGGCTGACCCCGGACTGTCCGCCAACGGCGGTCCGGCTCTCACGCCGGCGCAGAAGGATCATGCGGCCGCTTTCGCGGCTGCTGGCGTTCCGATGCGCAAGCGCGGCTAACGCCGCCGCTCACTCTCCTCTCTCGAACAAGGAACCACAACAATGGCTACTCAGGGCTTTGCTCCCGGCGTTGTCACGCACAGCGCCTCTGATCCGAACGGAATCCTCGTCAATGACGGCGCGGCGCGCTCGTTCATGGTGGTCACGCTGCTGTCCGGCGAGAACCGTCCGGCCGGTGCACTTCTCGGCAAGATCACCACGGGCGGAAAGTACAAGCTTTCGACCACCGGCGCTGCCGATGGCTCGCAGCTTCCGACCAACCAGGCTGTGCTCATGGAGGCGTGCGACGCCACCGCCGGCGACAAGCTTTGCCTTGTCTGCCTGACGGGCGGCGTCGACTACGCGCGTCTCACGGTCGGCGCGTCGTGGACGGCCGCGCTGCTGAAGGAGGCGGTCGCGAAGTACGGGCTGCACATCCACAACAGCTACACCATCGGGTAACGCCTGCGCCGGCGCCTGGCGCACTCCACCTCAACACCGAAAACCCACCCGACGCTCCCTAGCGCCGGCGCAGAAGGATTCCATTCATGGCTACCTACAATCCCTACGAGACCCGCCGGCTGATCGGCATCGTCGCCGATCTTCCCCCACCTTCGGCGTTCCTCCTCAACATGTTCTTCAAGAAAGAGATCCGCCCGACTGGCGCCCGCAAGGTGATGTTCGACGTCGAGAGCCAGAACAAGGGCATCGCGCTTCTCTGCAATCCCATCGTCGCGGGTCGCCCCGTTCGCGAGCGGGGCTTCTACACGAAGGAGATCGAGCCCGCCTACATGAAGCCGTGGATGAACTTCGATCCCTATGGCGTGCTCGACCGCATGGTCGGTGAAGCGCCGTCGGGCGAACTTGATCCGGCCGCGCGCCAGTCCGCGCGGCTGGTGCGTGGTTTCAACGATCTCAAGACGATTGCCATTCGCCGCTATGAAGTGATGGCTGCGCAGGCCCTCATCACGGGCAAGAGCATCATCTCGGGCGAAGGCATTCCGATCGACATCGAGGTGGATTACGGCCGCAAGGCTGCGTTCACGAAGGCGCTCACTTCGGGCGACCGCTGGAACGAAGCCAGCGTCTCGCCCGTCTCGAACGTCGAAACGTGGGTGGCCGAATTCATCGCCGAGACGGGCTATGCGCCGACGCGCATCTCGTTCGATCCGCTTGCGTGGAAGTCGTTCCGCGCTGACCCGCTGTTCGATAAGTCGATCGACGTCACCTACAAGCGCAACTCCGAAGCCATGGGGCTCGACTACCTCATGCTCGGCAATGCGCAGCAGGGCCAGCTCATGGGCTCGCTCAAGTCGGGCGGCAACATCGAGCTGTGGGTCTACCAGCAGACCTACCTCAACGAGGCTGGCGCGGCTGCCAAGGTGGTGCCGGACTATAGCGTCATCATCGGCTCGGAGAATCCGGAGATCACGCAGACGATGGCGTGGGGCACGGTCATCGATCCGGAGCTGGGCTATCAGTCGGAACAGCTGCGCGATCCCGAAACGGGCGCGCGTCTGGAGTTCGCTCCGGCGCACTGGTTCCAGCAGAAGCCGCACATTGGCGAGGCCATCATGCTGCAGTCCGCCGGCCTGCCGGCGCTGACGAGCCCCAACGGCACGATGGGCATCACCGTCCGCTAAGCGACGACGGGCGGCGGCTCGCGCCGCCGCCCGCATTCTTTCAGCCGGGCCGGAAGCCCGCCAACCTCAAGGAACAAGTCATGGCCAAGGAACCCACGCCGGTCGCAAAGCCGGTCGACTACGTTGTCGCGTTCGGCGTCCTCAGCGGGCGCGATGAAAAAAAGCGCCCGATCGAGCTCGGTGTCGGGCAGCCGTTCAAGCCCGCAGACGATGAAGAGCGCGACTCGCTTCTGCGGGCCGGGCGCATCGTGCCTGCGTCGGAAGCTGCGGCCCTCGTCGCACCGGCCGACGCAGCCGCAGCGCAAGTTGCGGTCCAGGCTGCCACGGCGCGCGCCGATGCTGCCGAAGCCAAGGTGGTGGAGCTGGAGAAGGTGGTCGCCGACAAGGATGTCGAGATCGCCACGCTCAAGGCTGCCGCGACTCCGGCGGCTGGCGCTGCGGCTGCGGCGAAGTAACGTCGCATGTCGCATCCCTTCCGCGCGCGCGTACTGGCGTCGCTTCGGCGGACGTGGGGCGAGTTCGGCTCGTCTCACGGCCTCGGGGCGGATGCCCGCTACACGCCGGCGGGAGGGGGCGCTTCGGTCGATCTCCGGCTCATGCCGATTGTCCGCGACAGCGTGCTCGAGGATCCATTCGCTCCGCGCACGCGGCAGACCGGGCGTTCGTTCGACCTCATCGTGGATGACGTTCCCGCGCGCCCGGCGAAGGGCGCGACCATCGCGCTGTTGGATGCGGGCGGCGCCGTCACCGAGACGTTCACCGTCGCCGAAGATGCGCTCTCCGAGGATAGCCTGCGCGTTGTCTGGCGCTGCGTGACCGGGGAAGGCGAAGTCGCCCTGCCGGGGCCGTGAGCATCTTCTCGCAGGAGATGGAGCTCGCCCTTTCGGGTGAGCTGCAGGATTATCTCGATGAGGCCGATCACAACGTGATGGATGCGGCGCGACAGGCGCTGCACAACAT
>JAVBYB010000462.1 GCA_030824255.1 bacterium | reverse complement strand
GCGTGGCGGAACGGAACTGGGGCTGGGGCTGGGGAGGCGCGGCGGTCATGCCGGCAGTATCGACCGCCGACGCTAATCGGGGTTGTCGGAAGTCGATGAAATTTGATGGATTGCGGGGCGGACCGGTCAGCCTTTGAGGTCTGGCCGGTCGCGTATGGACATCATCGTGGCTGTCATGGTGGCGATCAGTTTTTCAGCGCCATCCGCGTCGATGGCGAAGGCCTGCCCATCGGCAACAAGAATGGTGCGGCCGGGTTTGGTGACCTGACCACGGAAGATGAAGCGCTCGCCCCTGCCGGGGGAGAGCAGGTTGATCTTGAACTCGATGGTCAGAACGGCGGCGTCCGCAGGCATGACGGAAAGGGCGGCATAGCCACAGGCTGAATCCAGTGCGGTGGAGATCGCGCCCGCATGGAGGAAGCCGTGCTGCTGGGTGAATGCCGCATTGAACGGCATGTCGATCTGCGCTGCGCCGGGCGTGATCGATGTAAGCTCCGCGCCCAGCGTGCCCATGACGGCCTGACGCGCGAACGAGGCGCGGCAGCGGGCTTCGTAGTCGGGATCCGTGGGCGTCGCGGTTGTCATGCGCGGGTGCTTACGTCAGGTGAACCAACCTGTCAGCAGTGGTGCGGTGCATTTCCGCGCACGGGACGCTCTCCCAGCGGAATCGGTGCTTCGCCGACTGCCGCATGACGCCCCGCACGAATTCAGGCGACAGGCGCGTGTGAATGCGCATGCTCCTGATCGGGGATGATCAGGGGTGTGAGCATGATCGACTGGCTTCGCGCATGGCTCGAGAGCGTTCGCGTGTGGTTGCTCTCGCGCTGGGAGTTCGGATGGCTGCATGGCTGGCTGGCTGATGCGGACGCATCGGCGATGCTGGTGGTCGTGGTTCTGGTCCTCGTTGCAATCATCCTGGCGATCGGCTTCTGGCCTCCGTTGAAGGCGGAGAAGACGCCAGTCGCTGAGCGTGAGGCGAGCGAGGGATAGGCGCAGGCATCCACGCCGATGTCCTTCGGGACGCGCACATGCGTGCGCTGATCAGGATGAGGGCGTGCTCACAGCTTACGCCAGAAACTCGACCTGCATCTGATCTACCGTGCGGATGGCGCCGGGGCGCAGCTGCGGCGCGGCGCCAACGATGCGCGTGTTGGGCGCGAGGCGGGCGACGGCGGCCAGCGTCTCTTCCAGCTCAACGCGGGCAAGCGCTTCGCCGGCGCAGCGATGGGCGCCGGCGCCGAAGGCAAGATGCCAGCGTTGCTGGTCGGTGCGATGGATGTTGAAGGCTTCCGGCTCCGCGTAGACGGCGGGATCACGCAGCACGGAAAGGATTGACACCATCAGCACGGCGCCAGCCGGGATGAGATATCCTTCGATCTCGAGATCCTTGATGGTGACGCGCGGAATGCCGGAGACCACCGGCTCGAAGCGCAGGCCTTCTTCGGAGGCCTGTCTCTTGAGGCCGTCGGGGTCGGCGCACAGAGCCTTCCACTGATCCGGATGTTGCAGAAGCTGGTGAAGCGACATGCACATCGAGTTGCGCGTGGTGTCTGAGCCGGCAAGGATGAGGCCCACGACCTGTGCGCGGATTTCGGCTTCGCTCATGTCTCCCGAGGCGGCGGTGGCGGCGACGTAATCGCTGAGGAAGTCGCCGCGCGGATTGGCGCGACGGTCGGCCAGCAGCTTGTCGACATAGGCGTTGAATTCGGTGAGCGACTTTTCGATGTCGGCGCGGCGCTCGAGATTGACGAAGCCGATCGATTCAGCGGTGTCGCTGATCCATTTAAGGAAGACGGGCAAATCGGCGCGCGGAATGCCGAGGATGTCGGCGATGATGCGCGCGGGGATCTGGGCGGCGAAATCGTGGAGATAGTCGAACGGGCCGTTGCCCAGATGTTCGTTGATGATCTCTGCGGCGACGGCGGCAGCCCTGGGGCGCATCGCTTCCATCAGCTTGAAGGCGAAGGTGCGGGCCACGGGCTGGCGCCGGCGCTGGTGCACGTCGCCATTGGCGAACAGCATGACCTGCGCGACGAAATCGAAGATGGGGCCGTCGAAGATGCCCTGCATCATCTTCATCTCGGTCTCGAGCTGGCGCGTGTTCTCCGGCGAGACGATGTCGTCGACCATGGACGCACGCAGGCCCAGCACCATCGAGCCCATGCCCATCGGCACCTTCACCAGCGGCGTGTTCGCGCGCAGATCGCGGAACAGGTCGTAGGAGGAGGTGTGCGGGTCCTGCAGGTCCCAGTCGAGGACGGGAATGTCGGCATAGGATTTCAGGGTTTCGGTGTCGGCCATGGGAGGCTCCGCGCGGCGAATGTCTTGACAGTGTCAGGATGTAGCGCGGTTTGGCGGGAGCGGGAAGTGTGAGGCGGCTGGATTACGGAAATGTCGCGGAATGCCCGGCGACGAAAATGGGCCCGCCTCCGTGTCGCAGGGACCAACGCACGATCCGGAGGCGGGCAGCGCGCCTTGCCTCCAGGAGGCCATCGTCGATGGCGGCTCAGAGAGACGCGGCGCGCGTCCTGATTGTGTAGACCTGAAGCAAACCGGCCCGGTCTTTCGACCGGGCCGGGTGGTTCTAGTTGGCTTCGACGAGGCCGTGTTCGCGGGCGGCTTCGCGCATGGCCTTTTGCAGCTTCTCGAAGGCGCGAACCTCGATCTGGCGGATGCGCTCGCGGCTGACATTGTACTCAGTCGAGAGATCTTCCAGCGTGGTCGGCTCTTCTTTCAGACGGCGCTCGGTGATGATGTGGCGCTCACGTTCGTTGAGCGATTCCATCGCACGCTCGAGCAGGGTCATGCGCGTGCTGTATTCGTCCTTGTTGGCCATGACTTCGGCCTGGCCGGGGGCGTCGTCGGCGATCCAGTCCTGCCATTCGGCCTCGCCATCCATCCCGCCGATCGGGGCGTTCAGGGAGGCGTCGCCGCCAGCCGACATGCGGCGGTTCATCGACGTGACTTCTTCTTCCGTCACGCCGAGGCGACGCGAGATCTCAGCCAGGTTTTCCGGGCGCAGGTCGCCTTCCTCGAGAGCGGAGATTTCGCCCTTGAGACGGCGCAGGTTGAAGAACAGCTTCTTCTGCGCAGCGGTCGTGCCGAGTTTCACCAGCGACCACGAGCGCAGGATGTATTCCTGGATCGCGGCGCGGATCCACCACATGGCGTAGGTCGCCAGGCGGAAGCCCTTGTCCGGGTCGAACTTCTTCACGGCCTGCATCAGGCCGACGTTTCCTTCGGAGATGACCTCGCCAATCGGCAGGCCATAGCCGCGGTAGCCCATCGCGATCTTCGCGACGAGGCGCAGGTGGGAGGTCACCATCCGCTCGGCGGCTTCGGCGTCCTGGTCCTGAGCCCAGCGCTGGGCGAGCATGAACTCTTCGTTCTTCTCGAGCAGCGGGTATTTGCGGATTTCGGAGAGGTAGCGGGAGAGGCCCTGTTCCGGGCTAAGCGTCATCGCAAGAGTGGCCATTTTCGTCTCCTTCTTCCGGCTGTCTCCTGCCTTTCGGGGAGGGGAGGCGCTCGGATTGTTTTCGGCGTTCCGTCAGGCCCCTCGGTGCAAATGCCTCAGGGTCCTAACGGTACGGACCTACGAAGGTTCTTTGGCAGGAAGATGTCCCCCGCCCCCCTAGTCCGTCCGTAGTCTCAAATAAGGAGCTGGATCGCGGCGTTAAAGAGGCGGGGTACGCGATCGTTTCTACGCGATCTGCATAGGCTGGCTAAAGCCTGTGACGCGCAGCCGGGACAGGGTGATGTCCTTACCTAACTGTGATCGCAGGGATTTTTTTCAAGAGTGAAGCTGTGTACGTTTAGGAGCCGATCGTTCCCGGGCGGGAAAGCGGTTTGCCCGGACAAGTCTCTGGCATTGACCGTACCATCTGGTATCTTTTGGCCGTGGTTGGGGAGGGGGAGATGAAATATCGTGTGCTGGCCGCAAGTATCCTGCTGAGCCCCTTGGTGGGAATGATGGTCGCCGCCGCGCAGCAGCCGGGGCAGGTCATCGCCTTCCTCGACCGCAACGCTGACGGCAAGTGTGACCTCAACGAGTACCTTACCTATCAGGCCGGGCGGATGCCGACCTCGACGCCGA
>JAVBYB010000319.1 GCA_030824255.1 bacterium | reverse complement strand
AACGGCGTGAAGAACTTCATCGTGTCTTCGAACATGGCCAGGTTCTTCCTGACCTGTTCTTCATATTCCTTGGCGCGGTCCTCGCCGACCGTGCTCTGCATGTACTCCCGCCACTTGTCCTGCTGCTGGTTGTACGTCTTCATCGACATTTCCAGGTAGGCTGGCAGCATCGACTGGAAGCTGTCGCCATAGAACTGGATCAGTTGGCGCAGGAAGGAGACGGGCAGGACGCCCTCCTTCTTGTTTTCCTGTTCGAAAATGATCTGGGCGAGCACGGCGCGGGTAAGGTCTTCGCCCGATTTGGCGTCCTGGACGATGAACTCCTTGCCTTGGCGTGTCAGTTCCGACAGGTGCTCTAGGGTGACGTAGGCGCTGGCGGACGTGTCGTAGAGACGCCGGTTCGCATACTTCTTGATCACGATCTTTTCGCTGGCGCCGTTGCCGCTGGCCTGACTCAAGTCGCATCTCCCAACCGGCCGGTTCTTTCAGGGTCCAGAAGACCCAGCGTCCGGCGCTCTAATTCCTGTTCGGATTGCTTTGTAGCACGACTTTTACGCACCTGCACACTCCCTCGTGGTGCGCAGCAAGACTGCAGCATTTTTTGCTTCGTCCACCCGGATGACGCAGACCTGAACACAAAGTATCGGTATACAGATCACCGGCTCGTGATGTGGGAGACGTGCAATGACCAAGGTGGCGCTGGTGACCGGGGGCACCCGCGGGATTGGACGCGCCATCTCGGAACGCCTCGCGAAGGACGGGTACCGGGTCGCTGCCAACTATGCCGGCAATGACGAGGCCGCCACGAAGTGCGCCGCCGAGCTCGGTATCAAGGCCTACAAGTGGGATGTCGGCGACTACGACCAGTGCGAAGAGGGCATCGCCGCCGTCACCCGCGATCTCGGTCCGGTGGATGTGCTGGTGAACAATGCAGGCATCACCCGCGACGCCACCCTCCACCGCATGACACGCCAGCAGTGGGACGATGTGATCCGCGTCGATCTTACCTCCGCCTTCAACCTCTGCCGCCTGACGATCGAGGGCATGCGGGACCGCAATTTCGGCCGCATCGTGAACATCTCCTCGATCAATGGCCAGAAGGGTCAGATCGGACAGGTGAACTACTCTGCCGCAAAAGCCGGGCTTATCGGTTTCACCAAGGCGCTGGCGCAGGAAAGCGCGAAGAAGGGCATCACGGTCAATGTGGTCTGCCCCGGCTACATCGACACCGAAATGGTTCAGGCCGTGCCGGAGAAGGTGCTCGAAAGCATCATCGCCACCATCCCGGTCGGGCGCCTCGGCTCTGCTGCCGAAATCGCCGCCTGCGTGGCGTTCCTGTGCGGCCCCGAGTCGGGCTTCATCACGGGCGCGACCCTCACGGCCAACGGTGCGCAGTACATCGCGGGTTAGGTTCTTTCCTGCGGAGTTCACACCTGTGCGAGGACTCTTGGCAACGGTGTGGCGTTTGTAGGCTAAAGCCCTGATTTCATTAGGCTGCCGAGTCTTGCCCTCGCCGCTGAATGGCCCCATCGTGTCCAGCGGGGCTCCTGTTGCGAACAAAGAATCGCCCCCTTTGCCGTGCCTTATGGCTGGGATGATGGTGAAACTCGGTAACCTTCCCGCGGGCCGATCCGCAGCTCTCGCGCTGGCAGCTGCGCTGACGGCTGGATTCGCGGCTCCTGCGCTGGCGCAGAAGAACGATCTTCCGCCGCCCACCTTCGCAACCACCCGTTCGAATGCCTCAATGTCGCTGGACGCTGGCGGCACCCGCTATGTCGATCTCGGCGCTGACGCCAAGGCCAGCAAGAGCTTTGTGCTCGAGATGCGCGGCTCGGTCGTCCTGCTCCAGCAGGAAGGCTCCAAGGATATCCTGTCGCTGATGCCCGTGCCGGGCCCGCGCGGCGACACCTTCTGGGTGGATTATGCTGGCCGCACCGTCGTGAAAGTGACCAAGGCGGGCAACGTCATTTCCTACCTCCACAATCCGGCGGGCGCGCCCGCTGACCCGGCGGGCAGGGTGCCGGCGCTGTCATCCCCCGCGATGACCGAGTCCCTCGATGCGATGCGCGCCAACGCGGTCAAGGAGATCTCGCGGCTTGCCGGTCACGACGTCACCATCTGGGGCACGCAGTCCTTTGCCAACAACGAAGCCTGGGCCGCCGATGCGCTGAGCATCCTCGTCCTAGGCGTAAAGAACGCCAACGGCCATGCAGGCCGCGCCGCGTCCCAGATCGACAAGGTCACGCTTCGTCGCGGCAAGGCGCCGAAGGTGTCGTTCAAGGACGGCGAGTTGATGATCGACGTGAACCCGGCAGATTCCTGGGCTGGCCGCATCACGCCGGAAGACGTCAGCAAGGCGTTGAGCCAGTCGCGCTCCAGCGGCTGATCACGATCACCCGCCGCCGGGCGACCAGCCGGGCGGAGCCATTGTAAATCCCTCAAAGTCGAAACCGGGCGACACCGTGCAGCCCACCAGCGTCCACGCCCCCAATGTGCGCGCAGCCTGCCAGTGATGCGGCGGTACGATCACCTGCGGCCGTTGTCCCGCCGCAAGATCAGCGCCCAGGACATGCGCAATCGGGTTGTCGTGGTCGCTTTCGGCCAGGGAGAGCTCCAGCGGCGCGCCCGCGTGCCAGTGCCAGATCTCCGTCGCATCCACATGGTGCCAGTGTGACCGCTCGCCTTCGCCCAGCGCGTAATAGATTGCGGTCCCGGCCGACCGCTGCCCGCGCTCGGGGGCGATCTGATGCGTCCGCCTGTACCAGCCGCCTTCCGGATGCGGCTTGAGGTCCAGCGTACGGATGATGTCTTCGAGCGTCATGGGCGGCCCCGTCAGAACTTGTTCTTCCGCTCGCGCACGTCTGCAAAGGTGGCGACCACGTCGCCCGGATGCCCGACGAAAGCCTGCAGCTTGGGGTCGTCGGCGCGCAGGAAAGGGTTCGCGCGTTTCTCGGCGCCGATGGTCGTCGGCACGGTGGGGATATCCTTCGCGCGTTTCGCCTTCACGCCGTCCGCATACGCGACGAGGTCTGCATTCTCCGCGTCCACGCTCAATGCAAACGCCGCGTTCGACGTCGTGTATTCGTGCGCGCAGTAAACCACCGTCTCGTCGGGCAGGCGGCGCAGCTTGGACAGGCTGTCCCACATCTGCGCCGGCGTGCCCTCGAAAAGCCGGCCGCAGCCCAGCGCGAACAGCGTGTCGCCGACAAACGCCAGTTTGTGCTCGGGCAGGTGAAACACGATGTGGCCCAGCGTGTGCCCCGGTGTTTCGATCACCTTCGCGGTGAGAGAGCCCAACTCAACCTCATCGCCATCCGTCAGCACACGGTCGGGCAGGGCGGCTGCGCGCTCCACCTCTCTCGGCCCCACCACTTTCGCGCCCGTCGCGGCGACGATCTCCGCATTCCCGCCCGCATGGTCAGGATGCCAGTGCGTGTTCCAGATCTGCGTGATGGTCCAGCCCTTCGCCTCTGCCTCGGCCAGGATCCTGGAGGCCTCAGGCGTATCGATGGTCGCCGTCTCGCCCGTCGCCGGGTCGTGCAGCAACAGGCCGTAGTTATCCTTGAGGCACGGGAAAATGTGGACGATCGGTCCTGTCACGCTTGTTTACCTCTCGCGGCGGTCTCCCGCCTATATAGGCTGTGGTTGCGGCCAAGGGTTAGACGATGCGCTTCGATATCGACAGGCTGCAGGCCTTTTATGGTTCGCCCCTCGGCGCGTTGGCGCTGGACATGCTGGACAAGCGGGTCGGCGCGCTCTGGCCCGGCGCGAACGGGATGGACGTTCTCGGCATCGGTCATGCTGAAGGCCTGCTGGAGCGTTATCGCGAGGGCGCACGACGGGTGATCTCCGCCGCGCCTGCGGATCAGGGCGCCGAAGGCTGGCCCGCCGACGGCAAGGGTCTGGTCACGCTGGTCGAAGACGAGCGTCTGCCGTTTCCCGACGCGCTGTTCGACCGGATCCTCGTCTGCCATGCGCTGGAAGAGGCCGAGAGCCCGCATCGCCTTCTGCGCGAAATCTGGCGTGTCGCGGCCCCGGAAGCCCGGATTCTGATCATCGTCTCGCACCGGCGCGGTCTATGGGCCCGCGCGGAGTCGACACCCTTCG
>JAVBYB010000454.1 GCA_030824255.1 bacterium | reverse complement strand
CCAGGCTGCTGGCGGACATCCGCTCGCCGTACGAACCGATTCCCGTGGTGAGCTGTGCGGCGGTGGGCAAGATGGTAGCGGACCTCACGGCCATACTCGGGCCGGACGTGGACGCGGAGCCGCTGCCCGAGAAGAGCTTCTCGGAGCAGGCGGGCGAAGGCGCGGCGGACATGACGCTCGGCGCCGTGTCGTCCACGTTGTCGGATTTCATCCCGTTCCGGTCGCTGGTGCGGGAGGCGACGGGGGCTTCGGCGCATGATCGTCGCGTGCGGGCGGCCAATGAACGCGGCGTGGCGCGGCGGGCCTATCTGAAGGGTGTAGGCGCGCAGCTCGGATGTGCGCCGCCAGCGGCGCCCCAGCCGAATGCGGGTATCCCTGCCCCGCCCAGGATCGAATATCGCAACTAGGTGAGGCTAGGCGTCGCTCTTCGCCTGCCAGCGACTACGCATCTCGCTCCGGAATGCTTCGAAGCGTCCTTCGGCGATGGCGATGCGCATGGCGGCCATCATCTGCTGGAAGAAAGCGATGTTGTGCCAGGAGAGCAGCATGGGGCCGAGGTACTCGCCCGCCTTGAAGAGGTGGTTGAGATAGGCCTTTGAATAGTCGCGGCTGGCGGAGCAGGTTGAAGACGGGTCTATAGGCGTATCGTCCTCTGCCCATTTGGCGTTCTTGATGTTGATGGCGCCGTCCCACGTCCAGGCTTGTCCGTGGCGGCCGGAGCGCGTGGGAAGAACGCAGTCGAACATATCCACGCCGCGCGCGACAGCTTCGAGGATGTCGATGGGTTTGCCGACGCCCATCAGGTAGCGCGGGCGATGCACCGGGAGATGCGGCGCCGTGAGGCTGATCGTGTCGCACATGGCTTCATGGCCCTCGCCGACGGCAAGGCCGCCGATGGCGTATCCGTCGAAGCCGGTCTCCACTACGCGCCTCGCGCTTTCGATCCGGAGGTCTGCATAGGTGGAGCCCTGCACGATGCCGAACAGGGCCTGGCGGTCGCGTTGGCCGAAATAGGCTTTCGAGCGCTCGCCCCACCGCGCCGAGAGCAGCATGGCGGCCTTGGCCGGCTCATACTCGCAGGGGTTGGCGACGCATTCGTCGAGCTGCATGGCGATGTCGGAGCCGAGGAGGTCCGACTGGATCTCGATGGAGCGTTCCGGCGAGAGGAAGTGCGAGGAGCCGTCGATGTGCGAGCGGAATTCGACGCCCTCCTCCTTCATCTTGCGGAGATCGGAGAGGGAGAAGACCTGGAAGCCGCCGCTATCGGTCAGGATGGGATGGGTCCAGCCCATGAAGTGGTGGAGGCCGCCGAGCTTCGCCACGCGTTCGGCGCTGGGGCGGAGCATCAGGTGGTAGGTGTTGCCGAGGATGATGTCGGTTCCGGTGGAGCGGACGTCATCAAGGAACATCGCCTTCACCGTACCGGCGGTGCCGACAGGCATGAAGGCGGGCGTGGCAATGTCGCCGCGCGGCGTCTGAAGGCGGCCTGTGCGGGCATCGCCATCGGTGGCGGATATGTCGAACGGAAATTCAGCCATCAGTCTTCACCGGGGAGCAGCAGGCACGCATCGCCATAGGAGAAGAAGCGATAGCCCTTCTCCACGGCATGGGCGTAAGCGCGTTTCATCACGTCCAGCCCCATCATTGCGCTGACCAGCATGAACAGCGTGGATCTGGGCAAGTGGAAATTCGTCATCAGACCATCGGCGACGCGGAAGCGATAGCCGGGGGTGATGAAGATGGAAGTGTCGGCGCTGTAGGCGGCGAGCGGATCGGCGGATGCGGCCGCGCTTTCGAGCGTGCGGAGCGCGGTGGTGCCGATGGGGATGCAGCGGCCACCGCTGGCGCGTGCCTCCACGATGGCTTCTGCAGCGGCGGCGGAAAGGTCGGCGCGCTCGGCGTGCATGCGGTGTTCGCTGATGTCTTCCGACTTAACCGGCAGGAATGTGCCTGCATTCACATGCAGCGTGACGGCCGTGCGCCGGATGCGCGCCTCGCCCAGCCGGAACAGCATGGCAGGCGTGAAATGGAGGCCCGCCGTCGGCGCGGCGACCGAGCCGGTGTTGCGCGCGAACAGGGTCTGATAGTCGCTGGCGTCCTGTGCATCGGGCGCGCGTTTCGAGGCGATGTAAGGCGGGATGGGCATATCTCCAGCCGCGTCGATGGCCGCATCCAGTTCCGCGCCTGAGCGGTTGAAGCCCAGGCGGACTTCGGCGTCTGCCTTGGCGACGACGCGGGCGTCGAGACCGTGGGCGAAGTGGATGGTGTCGCCTTCCTTCAGGCGTTTGCCAGGACGTGCAAAAGCGGACCAGCTGTCGGGCGACAGGCGGGAGTTGAGGTTGACCTCAATCTCGACATCCGCCCCCTCGCCGCGCGCCGGGCGGCGACCGATCAGGGCGGCGCGGAGGACACGGGTGTCGTTGGCCACAAGAATGTCGCCGGATCTCAGGAGGTCCGGCAGATCGCGAACGGTATGGTCTTCCAGCCTCCCCTCGGGCCCGCGCACCACCAGCAGTCGCGCGGAATCCCGCGGGACCGCCGGGCGAAGGGCGATAAGCTCCTCCGGCAGGTGGAAATCGAAGTCGGACAGCTTCATGCGGCGCCCATAGCGGGGAACCGGCTTTGGCGCCAGCCCGCCGCTGGAAAGCCCCGATTCATGTCAAGGATAGCCACGGGAGGACGATCGATGATCCGCTATGCCTTGATGTTCGCCGCCGCGCTGGCCGCCTGCTCGCCGGCGCCCGCCCCGACGCCTGAGCCAGCCCCTGCTCCACCGGCAGCCGCCGTTGGTGCGCCAGCTGATCTCAGCACGCTGGAACAGGCTCACGACTGGCAGCACGCGCCCGGCGAGGCGCTGAACACCGCCTGGAACGAGGGCGTGAAGGCGCTGCTCGGGAAGATGAGCCGACCGGACATAATTGGCGCAATCAACGCCGCCGGATTCGAATGCACATATGGCGAAGCGCATGAAGATTATCCGGACCCCATGGCGGTCTGCACCCGCAGCTTCGCCACACGAGCCTGCCAGATGGATTGGGAAATTGCCTCGACTGCCGACAAAGGCATGGTCAATGAGGTGGATGGGACATTCACACGCGACTGCGTGGGCACAGCTGATGACTGGCCGGAACCGATAAAGTCCGCGATCGATGACCAGCTGGCGCCAGCGCCGTTGCCCCCACAGTAAGCGCTGAGTTCGACGCTTCGCGTTGACTGCCGGGCGGAAGCCCGGCGGTTCCTGGTCAGAGACCCAGTTTCCTGATCAGGATCTCGTTGACGGCGGACGGGTTCGCTTTGCCGCCGCTCGCCTTCATGATCTGGCCGACCATCCAGCCGAGCGTTTTTGGCTTCTCATGCCCCGCCGCGCGCTGGGCCTTGATCTCTTCGACCTGCACCGGGTTCGCCGCGAGAACGTCGTCGACGACTTTCTCGATGGCGCCGGTGTCGGTGACCTGCTTTAGGCCTTCGCGTTCTACGATCTTCTGGGCGGTGTCCCCGGTGGCGATCATCTTCAGGAACACGTCCTTGGCAATCTTGCCGGAGATGGTGTTGTCCGCGATGAGGCCGATGAGGCCACCGAGTTGCTCTGCGCTGATCGGCGATGCGGAAAGCTCAAGGCCTTCCTTTTTGAGATAGCCAATCAGGTCTTGCGTTACCCAGTTGGCAGCGAGACGGGCGTCCCTGCCTTTTGCCACAACTTCGAAGTATGCAGCTCTTTCAGCATCTCCCGCGATAACGCCCGCGTCGTATTCCTTGAGGCCGTAATCCTTCACGAAGCGGGCACGCTTCTGGTCCGGCAATTCCGGCAGTTTCGCGCGAATGCTTTCGACATATTCGCCCGTGAGTTCCAGCGGCAGCAGGTCCGGATCGGGGAAGTAGCGATAGTCGTGCGCATCTTCCTTCGAGCGCATCGAGCGCGTTTCGTCCTTGTCCGCGTTGTACAGGCGCGTTTCCTGATCGATCTTGCCGCCATCTTCGAGAATATCGATCTGGCGGCGCGCCTCGAACTCTGCGGCCATCTGGATGAAGCGGAACGAGTTGACGTTCTTGATCTCGCAACGCGTGCCAAGCTTCTCGAAGCTGCCAGTCTTCTTGTAGTGATCGTAACCGCCGG
>JAVBYB010000360.1 GCA_030824255.1 bacterium | reverse complement strand
GAGATCAAGCACGCAGCCCGGCTTTGCCTGCGAAGGAAAAGCGGATGGGCAGAACGTGGACGATGGGACGACCTATCCGATGAACCGGGTCGCAGCGCCGTTCGGCGCGCAGTGGACTGATGCGTTCTATCAGGAGTGAAGCGTCAGCTTTCCGCCGCAGCCTCTTTGGCCGCGAGGCGTTCGGCGAGGCGTTCGCTGGCTTTCTGTTTCACCGACTCGGAGCGGAGCTGGCCGCAGGCGGCGAGGATGTCGCGGCCGCGCGGCGTGCGGATCGGGGATGCGTAGCCTGCGCGGTTGAGGACTTCAGCGAAGGCTTCGATGGTTTCCCAGTCGGAGCATTCATACGTCGTGCCCGGCCACGGATTGAAGGGGATCAGGTTGATCTTGGCGGGGACGCCCTTCATCAGCTTCACGAGGTCTTTCGCCTCGGCCAGCGTGTCGTTGACGCCCTTCAGCATCACGTATTCGAACGTGACGCGCCTTGAGTTCGACAGGTCCGGATAGGCGCGGATGGCGTCGAACAGCTGTTTCAGATCGTACTTCTTGTTGATCGGCACGAGCTCGTTGCGGAGATCATCGCGCGTCGCGTGCAGCGAGATGGCGAGCATGGCGCCGGTGCGCTGGCCCAGTTCCGGGATTTTCGGCGCGACACCGGCGGTGGAGACGGTGATGCGGCGCTTCGAGATCGAGATGCCGTCGCCATCGCCGATCGTCTCGAGCGCCTCGACCACGTTGTCGAGATTGTAGAGCGGCTCGCCCATGCCCATGAAGACGATGTTGGTGAGCTTGCGGTCGCCGATGTTGAGCGGACGCTCGGCCGTCGGCCATTCCTCAAGCGCGTCACGCGCGACCATGACCTGGTTCACGATCTCGGCGGCGGTGAGGTTGCGAACGAGTTTCTGCGTGCCGGTGTGGCAGAAGGAGCAGGTGAGCGTGCAACCAACCTGGCTTGAAACACAGAGCGCGCCGGCCTTGCCCACATCCGGAATGAAGACGCATTCGGCTTCGGTGTTGGGCCCGTAGCCGATAAGCCATTTGCGCGTGCCATCGACCGAGGTCTGCGCCATCGAGATGGGCGGACGTTCAAGAACGAATTTCTCGCCCAGCAGGGCGCGAAGTTCCTTCGCGACGTCGGTCATCTTCGCGAAGTCGGTGACGCCGTAATGGTAGATCCAGCGCCAGAGCTGGGTCGCCCGCATGCGGGCCTTCTTTTCCTCGACGCCGGCGGCGATCATTGCCTGACGCAGTCCATCGCGGCCCAGACCAGCAAGGTTTGAGACTGCGGGGGGCGCCGGTTTGCGCGAGAGATCGAGTTCTACGGACATTTCGGGGCTCAGATAGCAGCGCGGCGTTAATATCCCAAGGGGCGGGCTGTGCGGCGCGGCGCCCGGAAACGCGCCGGACCGGGGGCCCTTGACCCGGCCCATGGGGCCGGCCCGATGAGGGATCGGATCACACCCAGGAGGCGATTCGTGGCTGGTTTTCCCTTTTTCTCCCTTGCCGAGGCGGCCCGGCGGCTGGCTGGAGGGCCTATGGGCCGAACGACATGGCGCGGGCGCGTGGCGCTACGGTCGGGCGCGGCGTGAGGCGCCCCTAGTCGCGGGTGAACAGGATGTCGTCGTGGAGGCGTTCGACGGGCCATTGCTGGGTGAAGCCCTGCGCTTCCAGAAAGGCCAGCAGGACAGGCCAGCGGACCCCACCTTCATAGACGTCTTCGGTGCTGACCTCGATCAACAGGCTGCGGCAGGCGGGGAATGCCTCCCTCGCGCCCTGCAAGGCGAGAAGTTCAGCGCCCTGCAGGTCGACAATCCAGTGATCGTAGGCCCGCGCTTCGATGTTCTCGCGTGCGAACAGCGCGTCCAGCGTTGTCATCGGCAGGTCCAGCGCGCCGACCATGTGGAGCTGCAGTTTCGGCCAGAGCGACTGCTTGCCTTCGGAGTAAGGACCGAAAGCGAAGATCGATGACGAAATGCCTTCCATATTGTTCGAGACGTTGAAGCGGACGGTCTTGCCCTCCACATCGCCGAGCACCGCGCAGAGCGCACGCTGGTTCGGGAAATCCCGCAGCCTTTCTTCGAGGCGGGCAAAGATCTCAGGCTGGGCCTCGACCCAGATGACGGGCTTTCCTGCTTCGGCGTAAGTGTCCGCTTCCTGCCCCAGATGTGCGCCAAGATGCAGAACGCCCCGCGCCGCCGCCAGAGCGCTGGCGAGCCTGGCGGTGCGCAGGGCGCGCGTCTCGTCCGAGAGCTTTGCGATACGCATCAGAAACGTCCCTTCCCTGCCCGGGACACGACATTACAGCTATCGAGGGCGCGCCAGGCGATACGGGAGGCGCTATTCCTCCGACTTCTTGTCGATGAAGGTCTTGAAGCCGCCCCAGAACATGCGCTTGCCGTCGAAGGGCATTGTCGCCGGGTCCATCTTCAGGCGCGGGTCGGCCATGACTTTCTTCATGACGTCGTCGCGGTGCTTGCGGTTCCTGTAGACGGCGAAGGCGAAGATGACGGTCTCGCCGTCTTTCCGTTTCACGGCCTTGTGGAAATCGGTGGACTTGCCGGCGGGCACGTCATCAGCGACGGACTCGCAGTATTGCAGCGCGCCATGTTCAAGCCAGACTTTCGCGGCGAGCTTCGCGTCCTTCTTGTAGGCGTCGAGATTGCCCTCGGGCACGGGCAGGATGAATCCATCGACATAGGCCATGACGCGCGTCCTTGCTGTTGCTGTATCAGGAGACTAGGCGGGCGCGCGCAAGTGGCAAGGCGCTGGACGATCACGATGACCACTGAAGACGCCAGCCCGGCTATTTGCAGAGCGCGCGAGCCTTGTCGATGGCTTCGCGCGAGCCCTTGAGGGAGAAGTGATACGCGGTGCGCGCGTCTTTCACGGACGCTGCTTCGATACGCAGTTCCTGTCCCTTCTTCATCGCCTCGACGAGCGCCTGGTCGCGATTGTCCTTCACGAACGCCTCGGAACCCGAAGCGTACATCGGCCAGCGTTCGCGGCCGACGATGGCGGTGGGGGCAATGTCGCTGCGCAGCGTGTAGCCGACGCGCAGGGAGGGCTGGCTTGAGGCCGCGCCGGACTTCCACGCGGTGACGTAAAAGACGACTTCGCCATGTTCGGCAGCCTTGGGGGCGAGGTCGTTGGCTTCCACCGTGGCGAAGCAGACCAGATTGCGGCCATCGCCCTCGGTATAGACGCGCCAGTCATTGTAGCGGCCGATGGCTTTCGACTGCGCGGAGGCAGGCATTGCTGCAGCGATGGTCAGGGCGACAAGGGCGGCAAGGCGCAGCTTCATGCAGGTCTCCGGTCCGCTCGCACTGTAGGTCGGATTACGGACGAAATTTGACGCAAGGCTTAACGCACTGCGCGCGGGAACCTTGTGGCGAAGCAGGCAGCCTCCCCCACGCCGTGGAGCGCGGGTGAAAACCGTCAGCGCGGCGCGCGCTTGGCGAGGATGCGTTGCAGGGTGCGGCGGTGCATGTTGAGGCGGCGCGCCGTTTCCGAGACGTTGTGGTTGCAGAGCTCGTAGACGCGCTGGATGTGTTCCCAGCGGACGCGATCTGCCGACATCGGATTTTCCGGCGGTTCGGGACGATCTGACCGGCCCGTCAGCAGCGCATTGACGACATCGTCGATGTCCGCGGGCTTGGGCAGGTAGTCGATCGCGCCGGCCTTCACGGCGGCGACCGCCGTGGAGATGGCGCCGTAGCCCGTGAGAATGACGGCGTGGGTGTCTTCCCGCGTGCGGTGGAGGGTTTCCACCACGTCGAGACCGGAGCCGTCCTCAAGCCGCAGATCGACCACGGCGAAGGCCGGAGCCTGCTTTTTCAGGGCTTCGCGCGCCTCGGCGACGGAGCCCACGGAGGTCACGTCGAAGCCACGCTGCGCCAGGGCGCGCGACAGACGGGCGCGGAACGGCGCATCGTCGTCCAGCACCAGAAGCGTCTTGTCCTCGAGAGCGGCGACCCGTGGGTCGGATTCAACAGGTTCTTCCACCCATTTCTCCCGCGCTAGCTGTCGTTCACAGCAATATAGTCAGCAGGCCGTGCTTAGGCCACCGGCTTGCGGTTTGTCCACCTGCCTAACGTGCTGGGGGCGGAGGAATTATCCGC
>JAVBYB010000320.1 GCA_030824255.1 bacterium | reverse complement strand
CATGGGGCGGGAATGTGGCGACGACGTTACATTCCTGAAATGAAGTGCGGTGCAAGCGTGTGGTGACTGCGTTTCGTGCAGCGTCAGAACACCAGCGAGCGATGGACCATTGCGCCCGCGAGCGCGCCATCGGCGACGGCGAGCGAGATAGAGTGCGGCACGTGAGCGACATCGCCGCAGGCGAAGGCGCCGGGAACAGAGGTTTGTTTCATATCTGTCTTGATCTGCGTTCCGAACGGCGTCGTTTCGAGTTCGCAGCCGAGCGTTTCGGCCAGCGGCGTGGAAGGCGTGCAATGAGGCGCCGTGAACAGGCCGGCGAAGGGCAGCAGGCGACCATCCGCGAGGCGCACGTCGGCGCCGCCCTCGATGCGTTCAATGGCTATGGTTTCGATTGCGAGACCACGACGGCTAAGATGTGCGTACTCTTCCGCCGAAGGTTCGAACGCGCCGTTGAGGAAGAAGGTCGTGCGGCCCCATTCGGTCAGCAGCTCGGCCTGATGCTGTGACAGGGGTGAGGTGGCGATGACGCCGACATCGCCCCGGTTCAATTCATAGCCATGGCAGTAAGGGCAGTGGAAGACGTGCTTGCCCCAGCGCTCTGACAAGCCGGGGATCTGCGGAAGCGTATCCGACACGCCAGTGGCGATGAGGATGCGGCGGCCTTCATGGCGCGCGCCATCGCTGGTTTCGATTGTGAAGGCATCCGCGTGGCCGCTGGCGGAGATGGCCGTGCCATCCTGCCAGCTCAGCGTGGGATAGGCTTCGAGTTGCTTGCGCCCGGCGGCGGCGATGGCGGCGGGATCGGAGCCGTCCTGCGTGAGAAAGCCGTGCGCTTCATGGGCGAAGCGGTTGCGCCGTGTGCCGGCGTCGATCACGAGGACCTTCTTGCGCGCCCGCACGAGCTGCAGCGCTGCGGCCATGCCCGAATAGCTGCCGCCGACGACAATCACATCATGAAGCATGCTTCGATTTCCTCTTGTGGGTTGCATGCCGGCGCGTGAACTCAGTCGCCAAGTCCGCCAACGTGACGGCGGCGAAACGCTCCAGCAGCAGGCGCTCGGCTTCGACGAAGGCATCGTCGAGCATGGCGTTGACGGATTGCTCGACGAGGCATTGCGCCTCGTCGTTGCGATTACCCATGGCGAAGACGACAGGCTCGCCCAGCGCTTCATAGAGCTGGCGGATCGTCACCTTCCTGAAGTCGGCTTCGATGGTCCAGCCGCCGGCATGACCACGCGCGGATGAGACAATGCCATGCTCGCGCAACAGGCCCATTGTGCGGCGGACGACCACGGGGTTGGTGTTCATGCACTTCGCCAGCACGTCGGAGCTCATGGGCCCATCGTGCTCGGCCATGTGGAGCAGGGCGTGAAGGACGTTGGAGAGGCGGCTGTCGCGTTTCATGTAACTATAGGAGTTACAATGAAACGTGTGGGAGTCAAGGGTCGCGGCGGATCGATCTGTCTGCGAGCCCGCCCTCGTCCTTCGAGACGGCGTTCGGCCTCCTCAGGATGAGGGCGCTCGCGAGAGATGCACGGGTAATCAAGCTCGCCGAAGCCAGAGCCTAAGCCCGCGTCTGTCCCGTACCGCGGACCACATATTTGAAGATGGTCAACTGTTCCGCGCCAACGGGCCCGCGCGCATGCAGCCTGCCCGTGGCGATGCCGATCTCACCGCCGAAGCCGAACTCGCCGCCGTCTGCAAACTGCGTCGAGGCGTTGTGCATCACGATGGCGCTGTCAACTTCAGCAAGGAAGCGCTCGGCGGCGGCGGCGTCTTCCGTGACGATGCTCTCGGTGTGCTGCGAGCCATGGCGGGTGATGTGGGCCATCGCGCCCTCAATGCCATCGACCACGGCGATGGAGAGGATCGGGGCAAGGTATTCCGTCGTCCAGTCTTCCGCCGTGGCTGCGATCATCGGATGGATGGCGCGGGCGCGATCGTCGCCGCGCAGTTCGCAGCCCGCCGCTTCCAGCGCCTTGGCCAGGCGCGGCAGCAGGGCAGGCGCCACGCTCGCGTCGATCAGCATCGTCTCGGTGGAGCCACACACGCCGACGCGGCGCAGCTTGGCGTTGAGGATGATGGCTTCGGCTTTCGTCGGGTCTGCAGCGGCATGGACATAAGTATGGCACAGGCCTTCGAGGTGGCCGATCACCGGCACGCGCGCTTCGTCCTGCACGCGCGCGACGAGGGACTTGCCGCCACGCGGGACAACAACATCGAGCTTGCCGTTGAGGCCCGTGAGGATGTGACCTACGGCTGCGCGGTCGGCGGTTTGCACAAGCTGGATCGCGTCTTCGGGCAGGCCGACCTGTTTGAGGCCGGCGCGCATGGCGTCAGCGATCACGCGCGAGGAATTGAGGCTTTCGGAGCCGCCGCGCAGGATGACGGCGTTGGCCGCGCGCAGGCAGAGCGCGCCTGCATCGGCCGTGACGTTCGGGCGGCTCTCATAGATGATGCCGATGACGCCGATCGGGCCGCGCACGCGGCTCATCTCGAGGCCATTCGGGCGGGTCCACGTGGCGAGGACTGTGCCGACAGGATCTGGAATGGTCGCAACATCGGCCACGCCCTGCGCCATCGCCTCGATGCGGGACGGGTTAAGTTCGAGACGATCCAGCATGGCGCCGCTGATGCCCTTGATGCGGGCCGCTTCCATGTCGATCGCGTTGGCGGCGAGGATCTCCGGCGCGCTGGCGCGGAGACGCTCGGCCATGGCTTTCAGCGCGGCGGTGCGCGTGTCTGGTCCGGCCTTCGCGACGGCGGCTGATGCGGCGCGCGCGGCCTCGCCCATCGCAAGCATCTGGCCCGCGAGCGCGGCGCTGTTGGCGGAGAGGGGAAGCTGTATCGTCATGGCGCGTGCCTTAGCATCGTGGGCTCAGTCTGGCCAGTTGCGCCACGGCCTCGGGTCGTCGCGCAGCAGTCCGTAGATGAGGCTGTCGCGGATGCCGATATGCACCTCCCATTCGCCACGCAGGCGGGCCTCCAGCGTGAAGCCGAGCTTCTCGAACACACGGGCGGAGGGGAGGTTATCGGGATCGACATCCGCCATGATGCGTCGCGCGCCAAGCCTGAACGATTCGTCCAGCGCAAGGGCCAGCGCGCGCGTGGCGAGGTTGCGTCCGCGCGCGGCGGGCACGGTCATGCAGGCGGCTTCCCAGACATTGTTCCTGCCGCGCGGATAGATCGAGACGCGGCCGAGCGCGGGGCCATCCGGCGTGTCTGCTATCACCCAGTTGATGTCAGTCCCATCGCCCATCCATTCGCGCAGCATCGCCACCGTGTCGGCGACGGAGGGCATGGCGGGGCGGGTGAGATAACGGCAGCTTTCCTCGTCGCCGAACAGGGCGTGAAGCGCGGGGCCATCGGCCTCGGGATCGACAGGGCGGACGATGAAGTCGCGGGTCATGCCGCGCGTTTATCATCGCGCGCGGCGCCTCGGATAGTGGCGCGCCTGACAACGTGGCCTCATAGTCACGCCACCGGAACCCCTTTATTCCTGTCCCGTTCACTCGATAAGAAGGTGGACGGGGATTGGAGTGGATGATGGACACGCTGCGCGACAATACGGCTGACAGCCGGTACGAAATGGATGTCGATGGCGAGACGACGTTCGCCCGCTATCGCAAGGAGGATGGCGTCCTCACCATTCTCTGGGTCGAGGCGCCGCCCGCGCTGCGCGGGTCGGGCGCGGCGGGGCGGTTGATGAAGCTGGTGGCGCAGGAAGCGCGCGACCAGAAATGGCGCGTCGTGCCGGTCTGCGGCTACGCCGCCGCCTGGCTGCGCCGCAGCCCGGAATTCCGCGAGCTTGTCATCTGAGTTTGAAGCTGGCTCAGCCGACCAGAACCATGTCATCGACATGGATCAGGGCCGGGCGTCCGCGATAGCCGAGGATGGTCTCGAATTCGTCTGACTGCCTGCCCAGCAGCCGCGCCGTGTCTTCGGACGAATAGGCCGAGACGCCACGCGCCACGAGTTTTCCATCCGGGTCGATCACGTCCACCGCATCGCCGCGTTCGAACCGCCCGGCCACGGCGGTGACGCCTGCTGCCAGCAACGACTTGCCCAACTTGAGCGCCCGCGCCGCGCCCGCATCAACGCGCACGGAGCCCGCGG
>JAVBYB010000285.1 GCA_030824255.1 bacterium | reverse complement strand
CCACCGCTGCCATTGCGGTCGCGGCCACCATGCCGGCGCACGCCCAGGAGCATGGCGAGGAGCCAGGCACTGCGAGCGAGGCGGAAGTGGCCCGCTCGGTCGAGTTGGGCGGGATGGTGTTCCCGGTGTTCGACGAGAAGCGGAAGTTGCGGAACTACCTGTTCATCAGCGCGCGGATGCTGTGCGGTCCCGGCAAGGACGTCTGGAAGTATCGCGAGCAGCAGCACTTCATCCGCGATGCGATCGTGAAGGCGTCCCACCACGTCAGCTTCAACGTGAAGGGCGACTTCAAGAAGCTCGACGAGAAGCTGGCGGCTGCGGAATGCCTGAAGGCGGCGAATGCTGTCGTCGGCGAAAAGGACGCGCTGGTGACGATGACGTTCACGCAGATCGCAAGCCGGAAGTAACGCCGGCCAGGCAATCCATCAGATTTTGCGAAGTCGCCTACTGACGACCGCCCGGATTGTCGCCCGGCTGGCGGTTGTCCTGCTCCATGCCCGGGATTTGGTTGCGCAGGCTGCCCAGCGTGCCGAACAGCTGTTCCAGGATGCCGAGTTCGCGGCCACGTGTCGGCGTGATGCGCGAGGAGTAATCCACGACGCGGCCATCATCGACGTCATAGATCAGGACATCGGACACCACGTCTTCTTCGTCGAACTGAATGGCGATGATCGAGCGCTGCACGACTTTCGGGTAATAGAAGGCGAGCAGTTCGCGCGTCGAGGACATGTAGACCCAGAGCTTTTCCTTGCCGGTGGGCGACATGATCTGGCCGGTCTGGTCGAACATCGACGTGGTCGACGGCGTGCCGAGGCGGGCGAGGACAGTCGTGCGGGTGTCCACATCCGGCTTCACATCTTCGGGGAAAGCCTGGTCAGGCACATAACCGTGGAAATCGCGGGTCGCCGTGCAGGCGCCCAGAACGGCAAGCGCCGCGCCCGCAAGGGCGAGACGGCCGAGAAGATTGCGTTTCTGGGCCATGGGGCGAACTCCGGAACAGCAGGTAGCTACAGGCAGGCCCGGCGATTTGGCAAGGCTGGGAGGCGCCATGTGGCCCGACATATGGGCGCCGGTAAGGCGAAACCCTCGGCAGACAACTTCCCCGGGGCGCGAACCCTGTTAGGGTCCACCACCGCTGGAGGATGCCAATGGCGCTGGGTAACTGGTTCCAACCGAAGAAGAATCGCTGGGCAGTCGACAGGCTGTACCAGTCGATCCAGGCGCAGGCCTTGCGCCCCGACTTCTATTTCGAGGGCGGCGCCCGCGACAATTTCTCCGGCCGGTTCGAGATGACCTGCCTGCACGGGACGCTGATTTTTCGGCGCCTTCGCAAGGCGGGAGCGGCGGGCAAGGGGCTGGCTCAGGACGTGTTTGACGCGCTTTTCGACGGGTTTGACGAGGCGCTGCGGGACATCGGCACGGGCGACCTGAGCGTCGGCAAGAAGATCCGGAAGATGGGCGAGGCGTTCTATGGCCGGTCCAAGGCCTATGAGGAGGCTCTGGCCGCCGACGACGACAACAAGGAGCTGACCGTCGCGCTGATGCGCAATCTGGGTGTCTCCGAAGCTGAAAGCGGACGGTTTGTCCGCTATATCCGTACAGTCGAGGAGACGCTGGGGCGCCATACGGATGAGCAAATGCTCTCCGGCGAGGTCAACTGGCCGCGTCTGTCTTGATTTTGTAACAGTTTTCCGGGGAGAACCGTGTCGCAGCGACGTCGGCTGCGGGGCCTGTTACCTCCGCCCTCTCGTGCTATTAGACCCTCAAACCATGGCCGGAACCGGTTCGATTCCCACCGGACACGCCATGCTGGAGCGCTTCGGCGGACATGGCGGACCACAAGATCATATCCATCGACGGGATGGGCGGCGACCACGCGCCCAGGATCGTCGTTGAAGGGCTTGAGCGGTTCGCGCAGACGCATCCCGGCGTGCATTTCCTGCTGCATGGGGACGAAGCTGCGCTGAAGCCCCTGCTGGCGAAGGCGCCGACCGCCGCGCCGCGCACGACCGTTCGCCACACGGACAAGTCTGTCGCCATGGACGCCAAGCCCAGCCAGATGCTCCGGCAGGGCAAGGGCACGTCGATGTGGAACGCCATCGAAGCCGTGAAGACGGGCGATGCGGTCGCTGCGGTTTCCGCGGGCAATACGGGTGCGCTGATGGCGCTCTCGATGTTCATCCTGCGCAAGGTTGAAGGCGTGCATCGCCCCGCGCTGGTGGGGAGCTGGCCGACGCGCAAGGGCGTCTGCGCCATGCTCGACCTCGGGGCGGACATCGCGGCGGACGCTGAACAGCTGGTCGAGTTCGCTATCATGGGCGCGGCGTTCTCCCGCGCCGTTCATGGCGTGCAGAATCCGCGGGTCGCGATCCTCAATATCGGCGAGGAAGAACTCAAGGGTCATGAGTCGATTCGCGAGGGCGCCCGCCTGATGCGCGCCTCCAACCTGCCCATCGATTTCCGCGGCTTCATCGAGCCCGACAAGATCGGGAGCGGCAACGTTGATGTCGTGGTGACGGACGGCTTCACCGGCAACGTCGCCATCAAGACCGCTGAAGGCATCGCCCGCATGATCTCCGACATGCTGAAGGATGCGTTCAAATCCGGCCCGATTGCGATGCTGGGCGCCATGCTCGTGCTGCCAGCGATGAAGACATTCCGGGCCAAGATGGATCCGCGCAAGACCAATGGCGGGGTGTTTCTTGGTCTCAACGGCGTCGTGGTGAAAAGCCATGGCGGGACGGACGATGTGGGCTTTGCCCAGGCGATCCACGTGGCCGCCAGCATGGGCGAGAGCAACTTCCGTCAGGAGGTTGAAGAGAATCTGCGTCGGCTTGCGCCGGCAACCGCGGCCGCTGCACCGGCCGAAACGGCGGCCAGCTAGAGCCGCCTTCTGCAAGTGCCTTTCGTACTGGCCAGAGTGACGAGGCGTTGACGTGACCGAATTCGTTTCCGTAGTGCGCGGCGTTGGCGGACACCTGCCGAGCAAGGTGCTCACCAATGACGACCTCGCGAAGATGGTCGATACGACGGACGAGTGGATCACCGCGCGCACGGGCATTCGCAAACGTCACATCGCGGCGGAGGGCGAGACGACATCCGATCTTGGCGCTATCGCCGCCAAAAAGGCGCTTGATGCAGCGGGACTGACGCCGGACGACATCGACCTGATCGTGATGGCGACAGCGACGCCGGATTATACGTTTCCGGCAACAGCAACCATTGTGCAGCACAAGCTGGGCATCACGCGCGGCGCGGCGTTCGACCTGCAGGCTGTGTGCTCGGGCTTCGTCTTTGCGACGGCGACGGCGGATAATTTTCTCGCGCGGGGTCAGTTCGAACGGGCGCTGGTGATCGGGGCGGAGACGTTCTCGCGCATTCTGGACTGGTCTGACCGTGGCACCTGCGTGCTGTTCGGCGATGGCGCGGGCGCCATGGTGCTGGAGCGGCAGACGAAAGAGCAGGCAGGCGACAAGGGCGTCAAAGGCATCCATCTGCGTACGGACGGACGATATCGCGATCTGCTGTTTGTGGATGGCGGCCCCTCGACAACGCAGACGGTTGGCCAGCTGCGCATGGTGGGCAATCAGGTGTTCAAGCACGCGGTCGGCAAGATTTCCGAGAGCGTGATGGAATCGGTGAAGCAGGCCGGTCTGCAGGTGAAGGACATCGACTGGTTCGTTCCGCACCAGGCCAACCAGCGCATTCTTTCGGCCGTGGCGGAGCGGCTCGGGCTGGAAGAGCACAAGGTTGTCTCGACGGTGGCGGAGCATGGCAACACGTCGGCGGCCTCCGTGCCCCTGGCGATGGCGGCGGCGATCGAAGACGGCCGCATCAAGCCGGGCGACCTCGTGCTGATCGAGGCGATTGGTGGCGGCCTCGCATGGGGCTCGGCGCTGATCCGGGTTTAGCGGCCCCTCGCGCCATCCACCCGCTTCGCGGGCAGCCCCTTTCGTCATGCTTCGCATGCCACCTTCCCCAGCTTCCCTGGGGCAGGACGTCGTCTACTGACCGCCGCCGAAGCGGGCGGTCCACTCGGCCACCTGTGCGTCTTCGATCTTGGTGAAGAGCTGGGGCGGGACTTCGATGCTCATCGCGCGCGGCAGGGCATCGAGC
>JAVBYB010000091.1 GCA_030824255.1 bacterium | reverse complement strand
ACTTGCGCTCGTCGCGCGTCATCGGCTGGCCGAACGCGATATGCGCCAGCGCCTCGGTCAATTCCTGCACCTTGGCGTCCGTCACCGGATAGGAGCCCTTCTCGGCCAGCACCCAGCCATCGTCATTGCGCACGAGGTGGTAGGCTTCCTCTTTCGTCGTCACCATGATCAGCGAGATCAGGTCGGTCTTGGATTCGAACGCCGGCAGCACCAGCCGCCCCACCTCCGCCCGCTGCAGCGTCTCGCCCGACGGCATCCACGCCACCGCGCCCAACACCACCGCCGCCGCCGCGACGCCGCCCAGTATGTAGAGCGTCTTCCGCCGGGTGCTGGCCTGTCTCACGCTCATGCCGCGCCTCCGCGCCTGCGACCGCGCCAGACAAACACCAGCACCCCGATCAGCCCCACGATCATCGGCGGCAGCCAGACATTGAGGAACACCAGCTGGCCCTCCAGCGCATCGATGTCGCTTCGGAACTCCCGCTCGACGCCGCGCAGCTGGCTGCGGATATCCGCAGCCTCCACGCGATAGCGACCCATTTCCTCCAGCTCTTCCTCCGTTGACGCCGAGCCGCCAGCGCGCTGCGCCTCCAGCAGTTCGATACGGCCTTCGGCTTCCTTCAGCAGGTCCTCGAGCCGTTTCTGCTCAGCGAACAGGCGCGTGCGCGCAGCCTCGCGCAATCCATCCACCTTCGCCATCGGCCGGGCCGCCGGCGCGCGCGAGCGCAACTCCGTCAACGCCGGATCGCCGCCGAGATTGTCCAGCGCGTTCAATATGAATGCTGCATTGTCCGCCAGCGGCGTGCGGCTCTGCGGATGCACGTAGTAGCTGTCGTCGAACACGTCGCTGTCGGCGACGAGGATGATCTGCGCCTCGCCTTCGGACTCCGACAGATAGGGCGGCATCCGCGCCATCTCCTGCCGCCGCAACTCGGCCAGCACGGGATCAACGTCCTGCGGGATCAGCGGCGCAGCGAAGGTCGAGCGCAACTTGCCGGACAGGCGCGCGGCCAGAACCTGCTGCACGCCCGATGGCTGGTATTGCTCCATAACCACGCGCGGCGCCGGATCGGTCATTGCCAGCTGTGCGGGGATAAGCGCTGCGTCCGCCGTCGTGCTCACCAGCGGCTCGACGGTGACGCCTGCGGGCGGATTCAGCACCAGCCTGCCGGGCGCGCCAAAATTGATCGGGCGCGAGAGATCCGCCGTGATCACATCGTCGCGCGAGGTCAGCGCCGGCGGCGGCGCGGGAAAGAGCGGCTGGCCTACCTGCGTCGTGCGCCCTGCCCCGAGGTCGACCGTCACCGGCAGAGCCAGTGAGATGTCGGCCACCGCTTCAGTGTCGTCGGTCAGGCCCAGCATGGCGTTGAGACGGCCCAGCGAGGATGATGGCGAGGTGCCGTCCTGCTGCACGAGGGCCGCGCGCGAGACCGGATCGATCGCGATCAGGGCCGCGCCCTCATGCACGAGGAACTGGTCGATCACATAGCTCTGCCAATCGTCGAGCTCGGGCGGATGCACCATCAGCAGCACGTCCGTGCCCGCCGGCAGCGCGCGGAAATCTTCCGCCACCATCTCGATCTCATAGGCCCGCGCGCCCTCGCGCAGGATGAAAGCCGAGCCTTCCTCGGAAGGGTGCAGCTGGAACGGCAACAGGGATGACAGCACCGCCACTTTCGGCGGGCTCGGATCATCAAGCTGTGAGATCAGCCGCACCAGTTCGTACTCCAGCAGCGCATCGCGCTCGGGCGCAAGGAACGGAATGGCGATGTGGTCCGCTGACGTGTTGTGGCCGATCACGCCGAAATAGAGCGGCTCTCCGCCCGGTGTGGGCGTCGGCGACAGGCCTGCCGCCACGACGCGATCCTCTTCGTCAGAGAAGGGCTCTGGTTCCGTTTCGCGAAGGGTGACCTTGCCGTCGCTCTGGGCTGCGATCTCCGCCATCAGCTGGCGCACGCGGTCGGCATGCGCGCGAATGGCGGGGAAGCCTGCGCCCAGCTCGCCCGAATAAACGAACTCAAGCTCGACGGGTTCGATGAGGCGCTGCACCACGCGCTTGGCCGAGGTCGAGAGCGTGTAGAGACCATTGGCGGTGAAGTCCGCGCGCGCACCGGGCAGCCAGCGCCAGGAGGCGAGGTTCAGCCCCGCGAAGATCAGCAGGACGGCAAGGCTTGCCAGAATGGCGTAATGACTGCGCCGCATCATCCGCCCTTCCGTGCTGAAACCCAGATTGCGTTCAGCGACAGCCAGAGGCCGATGAAGCCGAGATAGAACGCGACCGAGCGCAGTTCGAGGACGCCGCGCTGGGCCGCCTCGAAATGCGTGAGCAGCGAGAAGGACGCCAGCATGTCCGCCATGCCCGGCCCGAGCGCCGTGCCGACAATCGGCAGGCCCGCCGCCGTGAAGATGAAGCCCACAGCCACGGACAGCACGAACGCCACCACCTGGCTGCCCGCCGCCGCCGAGATGGCGCAGGCAATCGCGAGATAGCCGCCCGCCATGAGGAAACTCATCAGATAGCCGAGCGCGATGGCGGCATTGTCCGGCGCGCCCAGCCAGTTCACCGAGATCCACATCGGCGCGGTCATGGCGAGGGCTGCGCCCGCGACCGTCCACGCGGCAAGGAATTTGCCCACCACAAGCGACCATGTCGGCGCCGGCAGCGAGAGCAGCAGCTCGAGCGTGCCGCCGCGCGCCTCGTCAGCCCAGAGGCGCATGGCGACGGCGGGCAGGAAGACCAGCCACAGCCACGGATGGAACAGGAAAAACGGCGACAGGTCCGCCTGGTTGGTTTCGAAGAAACGCCCGATCTCGAAGGTGAAGGCGCCCAGCGCGATCAGGAAGATGGCGATGAAGACATAAGCCAGCGGCGTCAGGAAGTAGGCCGACAGCTCGCGCAGGTAGATGGCGCGCAGCGTGTTGAGCGCGGGCCGGAAGGTAAGCGCAAACTCCTGCATCAGGCCGCCTCCCCCGCCTTGTCCGCGGACTTTTCTCCGGACTTCTCCCCGCGCGTCAGCGCATGGAAGGCCTCGTCGAGACGGCCGCTGGGCGTCGTCGCCATCAGCTCTTTCGGCGTCGTGTCGGTGATGATCTGGCCGCGGTCGATCAGCACGACGCGGGAGCACATCGCCTCCACCTCGTCGAGCTGGTGGGTGGAAATCAGGATCGCCTTCGCCTGCCCCATCCGACGGATCAGGGCGCGCATCGCGACTTTCTGATTGGGGTCGAGGCCATCGGTCGGCTCATCCAGGATCAGGACTGGCGGGTCGTGCACGATGGCGCCCGCGAGCGCCACGCGGCGGCGATAGCCCTTCGACAGCATCTCGATGCGCAGGCCCAGGACCTCCTCAATGCCGGCGTCGGCCGCAACCCGCGCAATCGCGTCCCGGGTCTGGACCCGCGTCAGCCCATGCGTGCGGGCGAGGAAGGACAGGAAGGCCTTCACCGACAGGTCGAGATAAAGCGGCGCGCCCTCGGCGAGATAGCCCAGCGCGACCTGCGCCTGTGTGCGTTCGGAGAGGATCGACGCCCCGCCGATCCACGCTTCGCCCGCATCCGGCTCAAGATAGCCTGCCACCATTCGCATCGTTGTGGACTTCCCCGCCCCGTTGGGCCCGAGGAACGCAACCGTCTCGCCCGCCGACACGGTGAAGCTCACGCCGCGCACCGCCTGCCGGGCGCCGAATGACTTCGCGAGCTGTGCGACTTTCAGCGCTTCCATGAGGGGTCCGGAGGTCATCTGGCAGGTCTGAAACAGACCGGACCGTAAGCTGACCGAGGTTGAAGATTCGGCCAACGCGAATCGCAAATCACCCGCGCTGGTTAATCTGTATTACCAGACCGGCCGCGCAAACGCATGGCGGCGCGCAAAACGCACGCAAGATCGCTTTCGCGATCAAGTCATTGATTTTGGGGAGATAAGGTGTCGGACGGACCTGTCAGTCGCAACCCTGGGGGGCTGGGGGGCTGTTGGGTCCAAGGTCGGCGTCTTAACCATCCGCCCGACCCAGTTAACTTGGCCGGTTCGCATGGCTTTGGCTAGCCCTAATTCAGGTTATTATGCGAAACTTTCGTAATGTTTGGGGCGAGAGCTCCTCGCGCGTTAACGCTCCACAGGAGTCGTC
>JAVBYB010000224.1 GCA_030824255.1 bacterium | reverse complement strand
CTTGCAGGAAGGGGTCATCCGAAGCATCCGCGTGCTTGCCGGGACGATCCGGACGCTGCGCGCTTGGCGACATATCGGCGAGGCTCAACAGCGGGCTCTTGTCGCTCCATGACTCCGCCTTGACGCGGAAGGCGAGCATCGCGCCTTCGGTGACATGGCTGGCGCGAGTCGGTTCAACGAGGCCATCAGCGCCGTCGCCGATATCCACGAACCAACCGCGATCACCGGGAATACGGGCCTTCACGCGACCCCAGCGGATTTCGCCAAGCCGCACCCGCTGGCCGCGCTCGCTCCAGCGTTCGACATCAAGACGGAAAGGTAACCCACGCTCATCAACAAGAAGCCGCCGCTGCTCGCCGACCGCATCGTCGATGACAAGGCGGGCTTTCATTTCGCCGCCCAGCGAAGCGCGGGCGCGAAGCCGAGGCCTTCGAGAATCGCCATCGTTTCATTGAGCGGCAGGCCGACGATGGCGGAATAGGAGCCGGAGATCTCTTGGACAAACGCGCCGGCCTGCCCCTGAATGGCGTAACCACCAGCCTTGCCCCGCCATTCGCCGCTGGCGATGTAGCCCTCGGCCTCCACCAGCGAGAGCCGCTTGAAGGCGACCCGTGCTTCCACGACGCGAGAGGCCATGCGCCCGTCCGGCGCGATCACGGCCACACCCGTCAGCACGTCATGCTTGCGACCGGAGATCAGCTTGAGGCAGGCCCGCACGTCCGCCTCGGTTTCTGCCTTGGGCAGTATGCGGCGGCCGACAGCAACCACCGTGTCGGCAGACAAAACGTAGTGGCCGGCAAGACGCGCCTGTGCCGCCTGCCCTTTGCCTATGGCAAGCCGAAGAGCGAGCTGGCGGGGCCGCTCGTCGCGCAGGGAGGTCTCGTCGATATCGGCTGGCTCGACCCGGTCTGGAACCAGGCCAACCTGGCGCAGCAGGTCCAGCCGTCGCGGGCTGGCGCTCGCCAGCGCCAGCAGCGGGGCGACGATGTCTGGCATGGTCACTTGAAGCGGTAGGTAATACGCCCTTTGGTCAGGTCGTACGGGGTCATCTCGACAAGCACTTTATCGCCCGTGAGCACCCGAATGCGGTTTTTCCGCATTTTCCCGGCCGTATGGCCAATAATCTCGTGGTCGTTCGAAAGCTTCACGCGAAAAGTCGCGTTAGGCAGGAGTTCGACGATAGTGCCTTCAAACTCGATAAGTTCTTCCTTCGCCATGAAACTCCCTTTGGCGGCTGTTTATGAGCCGAGCCCTATACACGCATTTCTGCGGATTCGTCTAATCTTCGAGACTTATCCCCTGGCATGAAGGGCGCAGACCAGCGTGAACAACCGCCGGGCGGTGTCAAAATCGACCTCCGCCTTGTCAGCCAGCCGCTCGGTCAGGACCTGGGACCCCTCATTATGGAGCCCCCGGCGGCCCATATCGATCGCCTCGATCTGGGACGGGCTGGAGCTGCGGATCGCGTCGTAATAGCTGTCGCAGATCAGGAAGTAGTCCTTGATCACCCGCCGCAGGGCCGTGAGCGACAGGAGCAGCTTCCGCACGGGCGAGCCGTCCTGTTCCGAAATGTCGAACACCAGACGATTATCGGCCAGCGAGAGCACCACATTATAGGGGCCCCCATCATGCCCGATGACCCTGAAGCTGTTTCCTTCGAGAAGGTCAAAGATCGCAACCTTGCGCTCATGGTCGGCATCGGGACCGGCGGGCGCCAGACTTTTCTCGTCTATCTCGATCGACGCGATGCGCGGGGTGCTGCTACTCATGTGCCGCCCCGACGTATCGAGACCGACAGGCCGTGAGCCGGAAGACCTTCATTCGCGGCCAGCGTTTCAGCCGCTTGCGCCAGGTGGTGAAAGCCCTGCTCGCTGATGCGCTGAATGGACGTACGCTTCATGAAGTCGAGCACGGACAGGCCTGACGCAAAGCGCGCTGCGCCGGATGTTGGCAACACGTGGTTGGAGCCGGTGACGTAATCGCCCAGCGCTTCTGGCGCCCAGCGGCCGAGGAAGATTGCGCCGGAGTGGCGAACGTCATTGGCGATGGCGTCCGGATCGGCCGTCGCAATCTCAACGTGCTCCGGCGCGATCTGGTTCACAATCTCCGCCGCAGCGCTCAGCGGTGCGATAACGATGGCGCCGTAGTCGCGCCACGCCTCGATGGCGGTCCTCGACGTGGAGAGCAGCACGATCTGGCGCTCAACCGCCATTTCGACTCTTGAGGCCCAGTCGGCATCGTCCGTGATGAGAATGGATTGCGCCAGCGGGTCGTGCTCGGCCTGGCTTAACAGGTCGGCCGCTATCCATTCGGGGTTGTTCTGATTGTCGGCGACAACGGTGATCTCGGACGGCCCCGCGATAGTGTCGATGCCGACGTCGCCGAAGACGATGCGCTTGGCCGCCGCCACGAAGGCGTTTCCGGGCCCGACAATCTTGTCGACCGGCTTGAGCCGTCCTGCCCCGTAAGCCAGCGCCGCAACCGCCTGCCCGCCGCCGATGGGATAGAACTCCGTCACGCCCGCACGCACAGCAGCATAGGCGACGGCGGGATTGAAGTGTCCACCTGGCACGGGCGAGGTCATCACGATGCGTTTCACGCCGGCGGCGCGCGCAGGCACGCCGTTCATCAGCACGGAGCTGGGATAGCTCGCCCGGCCGCCCGGCACGTAGAGGCCCACCGCATCCACCGGCGTCCAGCGCCAGCCAAGTTCAAGACCATTCGCATCGGTGAAGCTATGATCCTGCGGGCGCTGCTGTGCGTGATACGTTTCGATCCGCTTCGCGGCGAAGTCGAGCGCCTCGCGAACGTCAGAAGGGCAGCGCTCAGCGGCTTCGAGAAGATCGAGACCCGCCGCCTGCAACGTTTCAGGATCAACGGCGACCTTGTCGAAACGGCTGGTGTATTCGGCGACGGCATGACCTCCGCGCTGGCGTACGTCACGTACGATGGCATTGGTCGCCGTGTGAACGTCTTCTGTCCCTTGCGCGCGGCGGAGCGACAGAAAGGTAGCGAAAGCTTCGGTGAACCCGACTTCGCTGGCGTCAAACCGGCGAATGCTCATCGCCGCTTCTCGTGCTCGGGCTTGCGACGGGTCGGCCAGGCAGGGCCGATATCAGCGAGCGTCACATCGAGGCATTCCACGATGAGCTGGATCTGCGTGTCGTCGGCGAAAGTCAGCGTCACCACGCCGCCCGGCGGTTCCGCCGCCGGTTCGAACAGCAAGTCCATCAGCGAGTGGATCGCGTCGATGCTCTTCGAGACATTGCGGCTGCGCACGCTCACCACGCCCGCGAAGGCGAGCACGGCGCGAGACCGAAAATATGGCATCCGCTTGCCGGCGCGCTCCCACTGAAAGCGGTTGATCTCAAGGCCGAAAGTACGGGATTTCCCATCGAACCGGATGTCCAACGGCCTGGCCAGACCGTCCTGCGCCGCAGCCGCGACTATGGCCAGTCCTTCCGCGTCTTCCGCAAGAAGCTTGAGCGAGCTCACGACCCGATCCTCGTCAATCAACATGGGCGGTTGCCTGTCCGTCCTGCAAGCGTGCTAGCGTCGCAAACGCCGCTCTCACTAGACCAGAAAGGCGGTCGGCTCCAGCGACACGACGTCTCCGGCCGGTCAGGCCGAATCCCCTTGCCGCTCGATCCTGGCGCCACATGCGCCCAGTTTCTGCTCCAGCCTCTCGAAGCCGCGATCGAGGTGGTAAATACGGTTCACCACGGTCTCGCCCTCGGCCACCAGGGCGGCGATCACGAGGCTGACAGAGGCCCGCAGGTCGGTCGCCATCACTTGGGCGCCATGCAGCTTGGGAACCCCCTTTACGATGGCCTCATTGCCCCGGACTGCGATGTTCGCCCCCAGACGGCTAAGTTCCGGGGCGTGCATGAAGCGGTTTTCGAAGATGTTCTCGCGGATCGTGCTGGTTCCCTCCGCGATGCACATCAGGGCCATGAACTGGGCCTGCAAGTCGGTCGGGAATCCCGGATGCGGGCGTGTGTCGATGTCCACGGCCTGCAACGGCTTTGATGGATCACGCTTGATCCGCACGCCGCTGGCTTCCGGTTCCACCGTCACGCCTGCGCGACGCAGGGCGTCAATCAGGGCGCCAAGATCCTCGGCGCGGGCG
>JAVBYB010000537.1 GCA_030824255.1 bacterium | reverse complement strand
CACTTCCAGACCGCCCAATCTGAATCGGGGTTCGCGCGCGAGATTCATAGAGCTTCGTAGGCCTTCGTCCCTCGGTCCCGCCAGCCGAAACCGCGGGACTCATGTTCTTGTTTTCATTCATCATCGGCAGAAAGTCAGGCGAATATCAGGCGGAGGTCCTGATCATTTTCGCCCGACAGGCCCAGCCTCTCCTCAACGGCGTCATTCACGAGCGCCGGAAAATGGAGACCCGCATGTCGGCCCGTATCAAAACCATCGTCGCTGCCGCCCTCGTCGCTTCCGCTCTCGCGGCCGCTCCGGCTCAGGCCGAGGACGGCGTCTGGAAAGTTGGACAGGGCTATGTGATCCGCTTTGAGCGGCTCGATCTGTCCCGTGCAATCGACCGTCAGGTGCTGCTGGCGCAGGTCGAGCATGCAGCCAAGAAGGTGTGCAAAGGCCAACGCCCGGCGAATCGGCGCGACGCATGTGCTGCCGATACGCTCCGTTCGATCAAGGAGTCAGCCGGCCCATCCCTGAGCGCTACCCTGGATGTCGCCCGCTTCGAACGGGACGGCGTGATGCAGGCCCAGCGCTAGGCTTCACTCACCCCGAAGCCAAACCGCCGCCTGTAGCGGGAGGGGCCAAGCCTCAACGGCTCCTCCCGCGCTTGGGCAGGCTTCAAAGACCCGCGCTACGGGGGCGTCCCGGCGCCGGCCGCTTGGCCGCCGTGCTCGCCGCCGCCAGCACGCGCGAGTGACCGACCCAGTCGTCGCGACGGATGCGGCCACGGAAGTGCATCAGCTTGCTTTCCACCCAGTCGATCTCGAGTTGCGTCCATTCAGCGACCTGCCAGAAATAGTAGACGCCCAGATCATGCAGCAGGGCCCGAAGCATGGGCCCCACGCCATCGATGGCTTCCAGATCGTCCGGCGGGCCGAATGCGGGTTCGGACAGCAGGTTCGCCTGATCGCCGCCACGGCGGAACGCGTTGATAGGATCAACATCACGCTCAGGCCGCGCCGGCGCTGGCTGCGGTTCGGCAGCGCGCACGACCTGAAGCGGCGGCGCAGGGCGGCCATCGCCCGCATCGCTACGCGGCGCGGACGCATCGGCGCGCGAACGCAGCATGTGATGAACGGCCGCCATGCCATATTCGATCGCCGTGAGACGGTTCTCGACCGCCACCAGATCGTGGCGGCTGTCGATCGCGCGAACAGCGCCGATGACAGGCGAGAGGTCCGGCCCTGGCATACTGCCTATGGCTTCCTCGATGCCAGCGAGGCGACGATCCATGACCTTGGACTGCGCTGCATCGCGCACGCTCGCCTGGACCGTGACCAGCGCGGTATCCAGCGCGGAGAGACGGTTGAACAGCGGACCGAAATCCTGCGAAGGCTTGTCGAGCGCAACAACGAAGGCTTCCAGATCAGCCAGCGAGGCGTGCAGCGGTTGAAGGTTCGGCTGCGGGATGTTCGACACGGCTGCCTGCACCTCGCCCAGGCGCTGCTGCACCGGCAGCATTGCAGAGGCGACGTCCGGCATGCGGATATTGGCGACGGCAGCCTGAACTTCCGACAGGCGCTGCATCAGCGGCGCGTTGTCAGGCATACGCAGATTGCCAAGCGCGGTGCTGATCGCGGAGAAGCGGCTTCCGAACGTATCCATGTCGTTGCGGCGCTGCGTCTCGATGCGGGCGCCGAGGTCGCCGAACTTCGGCTCCAGCGCACTCACCGAAAGGCCAAGCGAGGCAATGCCCGCGTGCACGGGACCAAGATCAACCTCGGGAACCTTGATCTTCGACAGCGCCGACTCAAGGCTCGCCAGACGTTGTTCAACAGGCGCGAGGTCCGTCGGCACGATCTTCTCCACCGCAAGGCCGACATGCGCGACGCGCGTCATCACCGGATCGAGTGAGAAGGCGGCAAGGCGCGCCTCAAGCGCTTCGAGCCGCTGGTTCACCGGCGACAAGTCCGTTTCCGGCAGGCGTATGCCGGAGACCGCCTGCTGCACGCCCGCAATCTTCTGCTCGACAGGTTGAAGATCGACCGGCTTCTGGCCGGAGATCGCGGAAAGGATCGCGGTCGCCTGCTTCGAAACATCCTCGCGCGTGGCGAGCCCTTCGAGACGGCTGGTTTGCGCCAGCAAGCTCTCGCGACTCTGCGCGATCGATTCATAACGGCGGTTGAGCCACCACCACATCAGCGCGGCGCCGAGCGCGGCCGCGAGAAGCATCAGGATGAATATCTGCAGAAGAAGGAACCACATGGCCTGAACCGTCAGTTTGGCGGGGAGCGGACGGATCGGATTTCGATCCGGCGATTGCGAGCGCGGCCATCGGCCGTGTCATTGTCTGCAAGGGGCTGCGTTGAGCCGAGCCCTTCGGCGATGAGGCGGTTGGCGGGCACGCCCCGCGCGATCAGGGCGGTGCGCACGGCCTCAGCACGACGGCGGCTGAGCGTGCCGTTGTTGGCGTCACGGCCCACATCGTCAGTGTGGCCTGCGATGCGCAACACGCCTTGGCAATTGCGGGCAGCGGCGGCGATGACGTCCAGCAGCGTGCTGCCATCGTCGAAGGCCGCGCTGCCGGTCGTGAACCCGATACGGGCCTGCGAGAGGATGCCGGCCATCGTGCTGTCACATGCCGCTGCCTCCGCCTCGGTGGCGGGCGGCACAGCGGCCGCGGGCGGCTCCTCGCCGTCCGAACGTGGCCGCAGCGTACCGGGCGGCAGGAGCGGGTCTTCTGCCCAGGTGAAATGGCTGATCACCCACGTGGCCGGCTCTGCTGATCCGAACAAGGTGCCTGACCGGGCCTTGAGGACGGCCTCCTTGGCAGCCTTGGCCGCGGCCTGTGACGGAGGGCGGCCTTCAAGGATGACCCACTGGCCGGAGGCTGTGGCGCGGGCCCAGCTCATGCCAGCCTTGTCGAGAGCGGCGCGGGCGGCGGTCTGCGTGGCCGCCTGGACCTCGCCAAAGGCAAACGGGACAAGCGCCACAATCATCAGCAGGATCAGCGCAACAAGGGGGATTATTCCATACGGAACAAAGGGATAGCGTCCACGAGCGTACGCTGCCGCAGCGTCGGGCTGCGTCATGGGCAGGTTACGGAACGGCGCGCTCTCGTCCATCATGATCCCGCTGGTTATGGCGCACTATCGCAGCCCTGCCGATTCCCGTCGCGCTTGAGGCGAAAACCCCTTTGAAGTTAATGCCGTGACCGTTTGTCAGACTGGTCCGCGAGGCGCTTGCGGGGCGGCGCCCCCTCCCTTATAAGCCCGCTTCCCCGAAAGATGGCGATCGGCGCCGTCTGTGTAGTCAGGCTGTCAGCCCCAGGAAAGGGGCCGGACAGCAGGGCGAAAAGGAGCACATAATGTCCAAGTCCCAGATCGTTCTGAACGTCGACGTGCGCGAGCGCACCGGTCGTGGCGGCGCGCGCGAAGTCCGCCGTGAAGGCCGCGTCCCCGCCGTGCTGTATGGTGGCGAGAAAGCTCCGGTTTCGATCTCGATCGACAAGAAAACCATCGTTGCCGCGCTGAAGTCCGGCAAGTTCATCTCGCACACTGTCACGCTCGAATACAAAGGCGAGCGCCAGCTGGTGTTCGCGCAAGACATCCAGTTCCACCCGGTTTCCGATGAGCCGACCCACCTCGACCTCTATCGCGTCGAGCCGGGCCAGATGATCCGCGTCGCCGTTCCGGTTCATGTGACTGGCCAAGGCGTGTCGCCCGGCATCAAGCGCGGTGGCGCGATGAACATCGTCCGTCACGAAGTCTGGCTGTACGCTCCGGCAGATGCGATCCCGGAGCATCTGGAAGCTGACGTGTCGACCCTGGAAATCGGCGACTCGCTGAAGATTTCGTCGATCACGCTGCCGGAAGGCGTTCGCCCGACGATCGCCGATCGCGACTTCACCGTCATCACGATCGCCGGCCGCAAGGCCAAGGACGATGTGGCTGAAGACAAGCCCGAAGCCGCTGCGGCTGCCGCTGCTCCGGCTGCTGGCGCGAAAGCTGCTGCTCCTGCCGCTGGCGGCAAGGCTGCTGCAGCTCCGGCCAAAGCCGCTCCGGCCAAGGCGCCGGCGAAGAAGTAAGGACGTAAAGCCGGCGCATGTAACAATGCGTCGGCCGTTCCTTTCTTCAGAGCTATTTTGGCA
>JAVBYB010000108.1 GCA_030824255.1 bacterium | reverse complement strand
CAGCGACTCGTGGGCGCAATCGCTGAAGCAAGCGTTTGCGGCGCTGCCGACAGTGAAGCTCTAGAGCCGACTAGATTCCCTTGATCGCGCCGGCTTTCAGCTGCGTGCGCCAGACGTTGGCCCGATCGGGCAGCGTGCGTTCGAGGATATAGGGATCTGTTTCGGTTACGCGTTCGAGGATCGAATAGCTGAATTTCGCCTCGCCGTGCTTGTTCCAGGAATCCTGCACGTCCTTGTTGATCAGCATCTTGTTCTTGAGACGAACCCAGAGGCCGTTCTGCTGCGTGTCGATATTGCGCGAGGCGCCGACCCAGACTTCGCCGGTCTTCGAATTGCGCACCGCGAAGATGCCTGTCTGCGCCGGACGCTCCGCGTATTCCTGCAGGAGCTCCTTCCTGCGTTCGTTGCTGACCATTCCGGTCTCCCTTCGCCTGACCCCCCGGCCTGGCGAAGGGAGCAAACCGTTTTCCTACTCAGCCGTCCAGACGTAACCCTCACCCTTCTTCTCGAATTTGCCCGAACCGGGGGGGGGGAGGCGTCGCCGTCGAAGGCGATTGTCCTGTCGGGCTGCTGCACTGAGATTACCGGAGTGGCCGAGCGTGTGGCCCTTGATGTCGACTGCTTTCACCTCCGGATCAATCCCGGCGCTCAAAGCTGGCGCGGGCCGGGCCATGACGCGCGCGCGTCCGGATCGACGATCGGCATCGTCTCGCCTTCCGCAGCGCGAACAGGCAGCGACGCCCAGTCGAGATCTTCCAGGCATTTGAGGTTGACGCCGTAATGATCCGGCATCGAGCGCTTGCGGTGGAAAGGATAGACGCCGCAGACCGTGCAGAAATAATGCTTCGCGATGCGGGCATTCCATTGATAGAGCGCCAGCCGGTCTTCGCCCGCCGTTATGGCGAGATGGCTTTCATGCACATTTGCCATCAGCGCATTCCGGCGCGTGCAGAGACTGCAATCGCAGGTGTAGGCTTCGACAATCTCGCCTGTAACGGTGAACCTTACGGCGCCGCAATGGCAGGAGCCGTGATAGGTCGGCATGTGCGTGGTTCCCTTCATGGCGGATCAGGCTAGTGTCGCGTGGTTGGCGTGCTCGCGGCAAGCTTGAGCGGGCCGCGCAATGGAGGGATACGATGGGACTGGATTTCGATCTTGCGACGTTGGCTGGGCTGGCCGGCCTTGGCGGCTCGACAGTGGCGGCGCTGAGCGCGGCGTTCTTCTTTCGCGGCCTGATCACGCGCATCTTCGCGCAGGTGGTTGCAACGACGATCCTGTCGTTCGTGGGCTTCGTGGCGCTGTTTCATGCGCTCGGCTTCCAGATCGTGCCGCCCAAGGAAATCGGCGGCATCACGCTGCCGCCGATCGGCTCGGACAATTTCTCGGTGCAGACCGCGCCGACCGCGCCCCCGCCCGCCGAGGACGAGTACACGATCAAGTCGCCCTGGCGGTGATCGGGAAGATGCATGTCGGGGGATGGGGCGCAGACATCATCCGGTGCGCTCCGTTCTTCTCCTGCGCGGGCCTTTCCGGATCGATCATTCAGCCCTTCTGGCCGCAATCATTGTGACGCGCCGTGAGCGTTCGGCGACGATGCCGGCGAGCCGCTTCAGTTCGGCGCGATCAAACCCCTGATCGGCGATGGAGTCTCCAACCGCCTGCGCTTTCAATCCAGTGACGTCCGCCAATTCGACCGCACGCCGCCGGACGAAGGGTGCAGAGAGACCTGTATCGGCAGAGAACTTGGCGAATGTTTCGGGACGAAGCTCATCGAGCGTGCGCGCTTCGCCAAATTTCATCGCCATGCCTGTCGCGATATGCGGATAGGCAGCCGTGCACATGAGATCGTATAGCGGCGCGAGTTCAGCCCCGCCTGGCCGATAAAGCAGGCTGTAGTTCTTGCCGTGTGCATCGGCATTGCCGACCAGCATGTTGAACAGGGCTGCATCCAGCAGCTTCAGCACGTCTGCGGCCGGGCGCCGACATGCTTCCCGAACGAGCGCAAAGGACGTCTTGAAGGTCGGGCCTTCCTCCTTCGCGTATTTTTTCTCGGGAGCGATTCCCAGCGCCTGGCAGAAGTCTTCCTGATGGAGACGACGATAGCGGCCCGGAGCTGTTTCCTCGCGGTCGTAGCGGGTGACAAGCAGGTATGTGCTGTTCGCGATGCGGCGCGGCTGAGCCTCCGCAACGCTGAGGCCGACAGCTTTTGCGAGTCGCATCGCGAAAGCTTCGTTCTCGGTCGAATGTGGCAGGCTGCCGATGGACGGCTTCATGATGTGCGTTGTCGGCTGGCCCATGGCGGGAAGGGTGATCTTGCCGTTCACCAGCACGACAGGAAGTTTGGCCTGAGCGCCGGCCAGCGACACGCGAAGGCCGTCCTCCCCCGCCAGAAGAGGTCGTTTCGGAAGGATTGCGAGGATCTCTGCGAGTTCGTTCTCGCTGAGGGGTGTGTTGGCTGTTGTACCGTCATAGACCGGTGGAGGCTCGCCCTCAGGCCACAGTGTGAGGGCGCCCGCGACATCGCCACCGAGCGCATCAAGAAGCGCGAAGTCATTTCCCTTCGACAGGCCCAGTGCGCGCGCGGCGCCATCCCTCTGCTGCTCCTCTGGCAGCAGCCCTGCAAAGAAGGCCCGCGCACGACGCCGCTCGAACGGCGCGGCCTGCTTGGGAAGGGAATGAGAGAGGGCGGGGCGCGCAGGATCGGCCAGCCATGTTCCGCTGTAGGCGAAGAGCATGTTGCCATCGTCATCGCGGGACAGCGTTCCGGCGATCGCGCCATCGCACCAGACCGAGAGCGATCCTGTCATGCGTGCTCGCCTGAGCCATGCGGCGTTGTGATGTGGACGCTGCACCCCAGCGCCGCCAGGACAGCCAGCGTCTTTCCGAGATGCGCAGTTGGTTTGCCAGCTTCAAGATCGACAATGAAGCGAAGGCCCACGCCAGCAGCGCCGGCAAGCTGATCTTGCCGAAGCCCCTGGGTTTTCCGTGTTGTGCGAACAATCTCGCCGATAACAGAGGGTGTCATGAGATATTTCCCGGTCGGGAAATATTAGGCACGCGAAGGTAGAGATTCAATAAAAATTTCCCGACCGGTAAAATTCTCTAGCTGACGCGCTGACACTGCCAACAAATTTCCCGATCGGGAAATTTAAAGGCAAATCAAGCGAGATCGAGCCTAATTTTCCCGATCGGGACAATTCATCTCAAGGCTCTGGAAAAGTTGGATTTTTCGCCGAGAGACGGTTTCTATTCCGCCGCCTTCAGCTCCAGCGGAGCAGCGAGGCGGCCGACGGACTCCTTCGGGACGACGTGCACGAAGTTGCACAGTTCGAGCTGCCAGTTGTCGAGGAGGGTCTTGGCGTGCAGCGAGCCGGTGCGCTTCACATGCTCCTCGATGAGATCGCGCAGCACTTTTGCCCAATGGTCGGTGACGACCGGTTTCCAGATCACTGTTTCCGGGTTCACCACGAGGTCGAAGCGTTTGGCTGCATCGTAGATGAAGGCCATGCCGCCCGTCATGCCGGCGCCGAAATTCTCGCCGACTGAGCCGAGGATCACGGCCGTGCCGCCTGTCATGTATTCGCAGCCGTTGGAGCCGCAACCTTCGACCACGACCGTGGCGCCCGAGTTGCGCACCGCGAAGCGTTCACCGGCCTGTCCTGCGGCGAAGACCTTTCCGCTGGTCGCGCCATAGAGCACCGTGTTGCCGATGATGGTGTTGTCCTTCGCGACGTATTTTGCCGTTGAGGGCGGCTTGATGATGATCGTCGCGCCCGACAGTCCCTTGCCGACATAGTCGTTGGCTTCGCCGATGACTTCCAGCGTGAGGCCCTTCACGCCGAATGCGCCGAGCGACTGGCCGCATGAGCCTTCCAGCGTCACCCACAGGCGATCTTCCGGCAGGCCGTCCATGCCGTACTTGCGCACGATGTGGGACGAGGCGCGCGTGCCGATGGCGCGCTGCGTGTTGCGGACATGATAGTCGAGCTGCATCTTCTCGCCGCGCTCGAAGAAGGCGGCGGCGTCGCGCAGGATCTGTTCGTCGAGGGCAGGGGCGACTTCGTTGCGCAGGGTGGGCTTGTAGGTGACGCGCGCTTCGGGGTCGGCGCGCACGAGGAGGGGCGACAGGTCGAG
>JAVBYB010000323.1 GCA_030824255.1 bacterium | reverse complement strand
ATCTTTCGGCAGTTTCTGCAGGCGGTTCATCCAGTAGGTGATGCACACATCATCGCGTTCACCCTTCATGACATTCCATGACGCCCACGCCGCGCGGCGCTTCGGCATGAGGGTTTCGTCATGATGCAGGTAGGCGGTGTTGGAAGAGAATTTCAGCGAGGCCAGGGCGAAACGCTGATCCTCGTAGGACGGGCTGAGCATCCGGCGGGATTCATCCGCATGGCAGGCGAAGATTACGGCGTCGTAGGTTTCCGGCATGCGATGGCGCTCGACCACCTGCGTCTTGCCGCTGCCGGCCGGACGAACGGTCTGGATATCGGCGCCGGGACGCAGGCAGGGTTGGAGATCGGCCAGCATACGATCAACATAGGCCCGGCTGCCGCCTTTCACAGTGCGCCAGACCGGACGCAGCATGTGCATCAGGCGGTGGTTCTCGAAGAACTGCAGGAAGCTGATGACCGGATAGTCCGGCATCATCTTCTCGGGCGTCGACCAGATCGCGGCGCTCATCGGCATCAGGTAGGCGTCGCGGAAGTGTTGCGAGTAGCCATGGCGGTCGAGCCATTCGCCGAGGGAGATGTCCGGCACCGTGTTGTTAGCGAGCTGGGCGCGGGCGGTTTTGTTGAAGCTGAGGATCTCGCCGATCATGCCGCGGAATTTCGGATCGAGCGCGTTGCGCTTCTTCGCGAACAGCCCCCACGGATCTGACGACCACTCATAGCCATTCGGGTCGGACACTGCGAAGGCCATGTCGGTCCAGATTGTTTCCACGTCCAGATGGTTCAGGAGCGCCGTGAAGTTCGGATAGTTGGGGCGGTTGAAGCAGATGAAGCCGATATCGACGGCGACGGGCTGGCCGGTGTGCTGGATATCGACCGTCCATGCGTGGCCGCCGAAACGGTCCGCCTTGTCGTACAGGGTGACGTCCGCGATTTCGCGCAACGCCCACGCCGCGCCGAGCCCGGCGACACCTCCGCCGATGACGGCGATTTTCTTGCGGCTCGACGTCATGTGGAGGCTTCCTGGCTCTGGGCCTTGTAGGTTTCGAGGGCGCGTTTGCGGGCGAAGTCGTGATCGACGATTGGCCTGGGGTAAGTGTCGCCCAGCGAGACGCCTGAGTCGGTCAGGGCGGCTGTCGGCGCCTCCCACGGCTTGTGAACCCACTTTTTGGGAAGCTGCGCAAGTTCGGGCACCCACTGGCGAACATAGTCGCCTTCGGGATCGAACTTCTCGCCCTGCAGGATGGGGTTGAAGACGCGGAAATAGGGCGCGGCGTCGGCGCCGGTGCCGGCGGTCCATTGCCAGCCATTCGCGTTGTTGGCTTCATCGGCATCGACGAGCGTGTCCCAGAACCATTCCTCGCCGGTGCGCCAGTGAACGAGCAGGTCCTTCGCGAAGAAGGAGGCGACGATCATGCGGACGCGATTGTGCATCCAGCCTGTATGCCACAGCTGGCGCATGCCGGCGTCGATGATGGGATAGCCGGTGCGGCCATGCTTCCACGCTTCGAGTTCGGCCTTGGTGCCCTTGCGCCATTCGATGGTGTCGAACTGACGGCGCCAGGAGAGATGGCCCATCTTCGGGTCGTGGTAGAGAAGATGATGGGAGAAATCGCGCCATGCGATTTCGGACAGGAATTTCTGGATTTCGCGGGCGGGGGCCTCGCCCGCTTCCTCGGCATGGCGCGCGGCGCGCCAGACCTGATGCGGGCTGATCTCGCCGAAGTGCAGATGCGGCGAGAGGCGGGAGGTTGAGTCCTCGCTGGGGTGGTCGCGGCCTTCCGTGTAGTTGGCGACGGGGCCGGAGAGGAAATCGCGCAGGCGCTTGCGGGCGCCGAGTTCGCCGGGCGTCCACATCTCGGCGAATCCGGTGGACCAATCGGGCTTCGAAGGATGAAGGCCCCACGCGTTGATGTCTTCGGAGGAAGGAGAGGTCGACGTCACGAACGCGCGGGGTTCTGGCGCGGCTGCGGGCAGAACGAGGCTTGCCTGCAGCGCCTTCCAGAACGGGGTGAAGACCTTGAAGTCGCCGCCGGCGCCGGTCTTGATCGCGAAGGGTTCGGCGAGAAGGGCGCCGTTGAAGCTGTGGGCTTCGAGGCCGGATTTTTTCAGCGAGGCCTTGATGCGCTCGTCGATCTGCCGGGCGGGTCCGTAGCGGCGATTCCAGAAGACAGCGCCGGCGCCGGTTTCCTTCACCAGCTTTGCGATGCCCGATTCGGCGGCGCCGCGACGGAGGATGAGCTGGCCGCCCTTGGCGGCGATGCGCTCGGCGAGGAGGCGGAGGGATTTGTCGAGCCACCAGCGGCTGGCCCCGCCGAGCGGGCGAGCCTCGCTGCTTTCCTCATCGAGGACGTAGACCGCGACAAGCGGCCTGCCCGTCGCATGGGCGGCGGCGAGGCCGGGATTGTCCGCAAGCCGCAGGTCGTCACGAAACCAGAAAATGACGGGGGATTCGGACAAAACTACTCGCTGCACATGGGCCTTCGAGTTCTACGCGCGAGATGGGGGGATGGATCAGGGCGGATCGGAGATAGGCCCGTCCCAGCTTGTCATCCCGGCGAGCCTCGGGAGGACCCCGGAACCATGAGGCTGGTGACGAGGTCGAGGGATGGGTCCCGGATAGCGCTGCGCGCTTCCGGGATGACAGGTGTTGGCTAGGCGCTCGACTTGGCCTTTGCGTAGGCCTGTGTGCCGGCGGTGACGATGCTGTCGCTGGGGAGGATGGCGTCGGCAGGGTGGGTCTCGCCGTCGGCGAGGCTGGCGTAGAGGGGGGCGAAGTCGGTGTCGACGGTGGCGCGGAAGAGGTCGTCGTAGGAGCGGATGACGAAGTAGGTCTGCTGGAAATCATCGATGCGGTAGTTGGTGCGCATGACCCGTTCCAGGTCGAAGCGGATGCGGTTCGGCGAGGCGTCTTCGATGGCGAAGATCGATTCGTCCTTTGAGGACGAGATGCCGGCGCCATAGATGCGGACGCCTTGCGGCGTTTCGATCAGGCCGAACTCGACGGTGTACCAGTAGAGCGCGGCGAGGTTCTTGAGGCGGCCAAACTTCATCGCGCGCAGGCCGCCCTTGCCATAGGCCTCCATGTAGTTGGCGAATACCGGATCGGTGAGGAGGGGCACGTGGCCGAAGACATCGTGGAAGATGTCCGGCTCCTGCAGGTAATCCAGTTGCTGGCGCGTGCGGATGAACTGGCCGGCGGGGAAGCGGCGGTTGGCGAGGTGGTTGAAGAAGACTTCGTCGGGCACGAGGCCTGGGACGGCGACGACTTCGAAGCCGGTGCGGGCGCGCAGCTCGATATTGATCTGCTCGAAATTCGGTATGCCGCCGCGATTGAGGTTCAACGTCTCGAGCCCGCGCAGCATGGCGGGGTCGGCGCGATCCTTGAGGATGCCAACCTGGCGGCGATAGAGGAAATCCCAGATGGCATGATCGTCAGCCGTATAGGCCGACCAGTTCTGGTCGATGACGTAATCGTCGTCCCGGACAGTGATGTGGCTACTCATGCCCTGAATGTAGGGCGCGGAGGGGGATTCGTCACGCTGTGGCGCAGCGGATTAGAATTGTCGTTCTTTCAGCTGGGCGAGCGCTTCGCCTTCCAGTTGGCCCTGCGAATTGAGGCGGAGGATCCAGGGGGCCCACTCTTCAACGCCCGGTTGAGAGCCTGTGTATCCGGCGGCGACAATGGAGCCGTCCGGAAGCACTGCGACACCTTTGAATTCATCGCGCCTGCTGCCGCCGAAGATGCGCCGCCAAAGTTGATTGCCGTCGGCGTCGTAGCGGATGAGCAGGGCGTCCCAGTTGTGGCGTTCGACGCGATCGCTTGTCAGCTGATAACCGGCTGCGATGACGCCGCCGTCGGCGGTGGGGGCAACGGCGTAGACGCCGTCGCCGAGCGGCGTGTGTCGCTGGGCGCGCCAGAGTTCGGCGCCATCACCGCTGACTTTGACTACGCGGGCGTCGGATGTGTCGTAATTCGCGGTGCTGCTTCCGACGAATGTGCTCTTCGCGGAGGGGCGCGGGAGCGAGGAGCACGGCGCGGATGTATCCGCGCCGTCGGCCAAGGAGATCACCAGGCAGGCCGATACCGGAGGGGCGGGGCCATATCCCGTCCTGTTGATGACCTCGATCATCTGTTC
>JAVBYB010000326.1 GCA_030824255.1 bacterium | reverse complement strand
CCCTGCTGTCCCGGCATGGCCGCGGCCATGACGGTGCTGTCTTTCCCGGCTTTCGCCATATCCCGCGCTCCCTCGCCTTGCCCTCGGATCAGTTCTGGTAGGACAGGCGGATGCCGACTGTGCGCGGACGCATGGTGGCGTACCGGGCCGCGATGAAGGCTTCGGGGTGGACGTAGGTGATCGAATCGTCGTCGAGCGCATTCTCGATGTAAAGCTGCGCGCCGACATTGCCGAACTTGGCGCCGAAGCTGGCGTTGAGATTACCATAGCTGTCGGTGTAGTCGAACAGCGGGCTCGGCACGCCGGGGCGACCCGGAATGTTCGGCAGCATGTTCGGATAATCGCCGACATGCTGGTAGATCACGCTGGCATAGGCCGGCACGTCCTGCATCATGTCCCAGTCGACGCGCGCGAAAGCTGAACCCTGGAAACGCGGCGACGCGAGGCGCGCATCCATGACGGCGCCCGAGATTGCCGCTTCGCTCGCGGTGAGATCCGTCACCTTCGCCTCGTTGAACGAGCCGGAGATGCCGACCGAGAGCATGTCGATCGGGCGTGCGGAGATTTCAAACTCGAGGCCCTGACTCACCGCGCCGCCGATATTGGTCGCGAACTGGATCGAGTCAGAGAGGCGGTTAGCCTGCACCTGGATATTGTCCCAGTTGATGTGGTACGCTGCGAGGTGCGCCGACACGCGATTGTCGAAGAAGCGGCCTTTCACGCCCAGCTCGTAATTGACCAGATTGTCGGATTCCGCCGACAGCGGAATGACGAGGTCAGTCGGGTCCACGATGCTCACCCGGCCGCCGGCCGCGTTGACGATCGGCGTGCGGAAGCCGGTGGCGACGGTCGCATAGGTGGTGAGTTCATCTGTCGGCGCGTAGGACACGCTGAGCTTGTAGGAAGGTTTGCTCTCCGTGACCTTGCGCCCGGCGCCCGGAGTGAGCGGGAAGCGCTGCAGCGGCTGGCCGAAGGGGAACAGCAGGTAGTTGCTCTGATAGCCGCCCTCGGTGAAGCCTTGCGCCTCCGTCTCCCCATAGCGCAGGCCACCCGTGAGCCAGAGCTGGTCCGACACATGGTAGGTCAGCTCGCCAAACGCTGCGAGTTCGCTGCTGTCGAAGTGCGCGAAGGTCTCGGCGATGATGTCGCCGTCAGCGCCGGTGATTCCGAGAATCTGCAGGAATTGCGGGGTCGACCGGTAGTAATAGTCCACGTCCAGGCGACGATCGAGATAGAAGACGCCGGCAACCCAATCGAACGCACCGCCGACTGCTGATGCGAGGCGCGTCTCCTGCACGAAGGTGCGCTGTGCGCCCACGGCGTCGAGGCCGAACTCGGCTGCGCCGCCGAACGTGCCGGCGAGATCGACGAAGAACTCCTGGTCGAACATCGAGAGCGTGGAGGATGAGGTCAGCGTCGCCCAGTCGAAATCATAGTCTATCGTTGCGTTGAAATTGGCGATCTGGCCCGTGAAGCGATCAGGCCGAACTGTGTCGCGCTTGTCAGTTCCAAGCGCGGGAATGTGCAGCGAGGCGTCTTCGGGTTGGCTGTCTTCATAGGAGGCAAGCAGGCGAATGGAGAGACGATCCGTCGGCTCGACCAGGAAAATCGCCCGGCCTCCCCAGTTCACTAGCCGGTTGGCGTCCTCGACCCCGGTGCCGATATTGTCGATCCAGCCATCCTCGTCACGATAGAATCCGACCACGCGCAGGGCCGCCTCATCCTCGATGATGGGCATGTTGACCATGGCGTTGTAGCGCTGGCGAATGCCGCCGCCTTCGGTGGCGCCGAGATCGCCCAGAACCGAATACTGGAAATCGTTGAGATCGGGGTTCTTGTTGAGGATGCGCAATGCTCCGGCCAGAGACCCTGACCCGAACAGCGTGCCCTGCGGGCCGCGCAGGAATTCGACGCGCTCGACGTCGAACAGGTTAGGGTCGAGTACAGTGGCGTTGCCGATGGTCGAGATCGGCAGCTCGTCGATATAGATCGTGACCGTGCTCTGCAGGTTCGCGCCATAGCCGTTGGTTGCAATGCCGCGCGCCGTGAAGTTGTTGAAGTTGGCGCTCTGCTTGTTCAGCACGATGCCCGGCGTCTCGCGCGCGAGGCCCTCGAAGCCGACAATCCCCTCCTCGCTCAACTCTTCCTGCGAGAAGGCGGTGATGGACAGCGGAACGTCCTGCAGGCTTTCCTCGCGCCGCGTCGCCGAGACGATCACGACGTCGCCGCCTCGTTCTTCGGACGCCTGCGGAGCGGTGGTGTCCGCTTGCTGTGCGTACGCGGTGCTTAGCGTCGCCATGGCCAGAATTGAGGCCGAGCTGACCAGAATGGCTTTCATGTATGTCCTCCCAGACACGTTATTTTTTGGATGCTAGGCAAAGGCTTGAGTGACGGACGGAAGAGCGACAGGCGGCCGGAGCCGCCTGCCCAGTTTCGGGGTCGTCACAACGGTTTGGTCTTGCCGAACACGCTCAGGGGATGCGCCCGCCGAACGCTGGTGAATTGCGCGCACGCGGTGCGCAGCGGTCAGGTTCTTGGAGGAATGGCGCGCGAACAGCGCGACGCCCAAGGCGTCGCGGGGCATGGGTCTCACAACATCGTCCTCCCCTATCAGAGCCTTGAGGCTCATTCTCTTGTGCGTGAATGTTGCCGAAAGCGCGCCGGGCGGTCAACAGATATTCACGCACACGATAGTGAACGTCCTGTCCCTGCGTAATGCTTCCCTATGGGCTCCGCTGCTGCACTGCAGAAGCTCGATGCCGGAAGAGTTGTTCAGAGTGGGATGCGATGCAGCATTCGCTCACCAGGCGGCGCGGGCGTGCGCTGCCTTTCGCGTGAGATCGGCTTTTCAGGGCCGACCTATCCTCGCCAGAAAAGCAGACCGCCAAGGATCATTGCTGCTAACAGAGCCCCGACCAGCACAAGGATGCGGCTCGTCAGCTGCCGCTTGTCGGTCTGCGACAGAGGCTTGGCGTGTCGTCTGGCAGAGGCGGACCTGCGCCTGTCCTTGCGATTGCTCATCGTCCTTGCCCGTGGGTCGTACCCGTGGCCGGCCACCTATGGCCCGCCCCGAGTTCACGCCGCAAAGTCCCAGCCGTCAACTGGCTAGGCAGCGCGGCGTTGTTCCGCGCCATCGCCCGACACCACGCCAAGGAAGCGGTCAATCGCGGACGCCATGGCCTGCGTTGTCGCCGCAAGGCGATCCGAGGCGTCGCGCAGTCCTGTCATCGCGCCGCTGGTGGTGGACGCATTCTCGGCAAGATCACCGATGTCCTGCGCCGTCTGCTCCGCGTTGCGGGAGGACCGGGTGATCGCGCTCGCAATCTCGCCTGTGGCTGCATTCTGGTCACCCACAGACAACGCCATCTGACTGACAATGGATTCAACGTCCGTGAGCGTGGACAGCACTTCGCGGAACGCCGCCTCGACACCGCCGACGGACGATTGCATGGCCGAGATGATGCTTTCGATTTCGACGGTCGATGTCGCCGTCTGCCCGGCCAGCAGCTTCACTTCCGAGGCCACGACGGCAAAGCCCCTGCCCGCCTCACCGGCGCGCGCCGCCTCGATCGTGGCGTTGAGGGCGAGAAGATTGGTCTGTTGCGCGATCGAGCGGATCATCTCAACCACTTCGGCGATCTTCGCGCCCTGCTTGCCGAGTGCATCCATCTCCACTTCGCCCCGCCGCGTGATGTCCTGCGAGCGCCGCGCCTGTTCCAATGCGCGTGAGGCGTGTTGCGTCAGTTCCTGCACCGAGGCCGTCAGCTCTTCGGCAGCCGCCGCAACGCTTTGCGATTCCTGCGAGGATTCGGCAGACATCCGCGCAGCGGAACCTGCGCGCTCGGCGGCATGCCGCGCCGACTCGCTCAGCGATTCAGCCGTGCGGCGGTTGGCGCTGGTCTCGCGCGTCGAGGCTTCAGTGAGGCGCGTGATCTCTGCGCGGAATTTTTCCGTCATTTCGGCGAAATAGGCTTGACGCTCGCGTTCACGTTCTGCCGCTACGAGTTTCTGTTCGGTCAGCTGGCGCGCCGTTTCGGCCTGCTTGGCGGCGTTCTCGGCCATGGCGCGCATTTCCTCAGCGGACTTTGCCATGTCTTCGACGCTGAGCAGCTTTTCAACCTTGGCGGCGAGCCAGGCGAGCGCTGCG
>JAVBYB010000404.1 GCA_030824255.1 bacterium | reverse complement strand
CCCGACGCCCAATACGGCGATCAGGTCATCACCCGCTTCATGAACCAGGTGATGTACCAGGGCAAAAAATCGGCCGCCGAGAAGATCGTCTACGGCGCTCTGGAAACTGTCGCCTCGAAATCGAAGCGCCCGGCACCCGAGCTGTTTCACGAAGCCCTGGGCAATGTCGCTCCGTCGGTTGAAGTTCGCTCCCGCCGCGTCGGCGGCGCCACCTACCAGGTCCCGGTGGAAGTCCGTCCTGAGCGTCGCCAGGCTCTGGCCATCCGCTGGCTCATCATCGCTGCGCGGGCTCGTTCGGAAAACACGATGGAAGAGCGTCTCGCTGCCGAGATGCTTGATGCTGCGCATGGCCGCGGCACGGCGGTGAAAAAGCGTGAAGACACGCACCGGATGGCGGAAGCCAACCGCGCGTTCTCGCACTACCGCTGGTAACCCAGCGGCTCGCCGCACATACGAACTAGAGAGGGCTCCCCATGCCTCGCACACACAAGCTCGAAGACTACCGCAACTTCGGTATCATGGCGCACATCGACGCCGGCAAGACCACCACGACCGAGCGCGTGCTGTTCTATTCGGGCAAGTCGCACAAGATTGGCGAAGTGCACGATGGCGCTGCGACCATGGACTGGATGGAGCAGGAGCAAGAGCGCGGCATCACGATCACGTCCGCCGCGACGACCTGCTTCTGGCAGGACAAGCGCCTGAACATCATCGACACACCCGGACACGTCGACTTCACGATCGAAGTCGAGCGCTCGCTCCGCGTGCTCGATGGCGCCGTCGCCGTTCTCGATGGCAACCAAGGCGTTGAGCCGCAGACGGAAACCGTCTGGCGCCAGGCCGACAAGTACAACGTTCCGCGGATCGTCTTCGCGAACAAGATGGATAAGATCGGCGCGGACTTCTATAACTGCGTCAACGACCTCATCAAACGTCTCGGCGTGAAGCCGATTCCGCTGCAACTCCCGATCGGCATCGAGTCGACCTTCAAGGGCGTTGTCGATCTCGTCGAGATGAACGCGATCGTTTGGCGTGACGAATCGCTGGGCGCGAAGTTCGACGTCGTCGAAATCCCGGACGACCTGAAAGAGCAGGCGCAGGAATACCGCGCCAAGCTGATCGAAGCCGTCGCCGAGCTTGACGACGAAGTCATGGCCGCGTTCTTCGAAGGCAAGGAGCCGGACACCGCCACGATCAAGCGCCTGATCCGCAAGGCCGTTCTCACGGGCGCCTTCTACCCGGTGCTGTGCGGTTCTGCGTTCAAGAACAAGGGCGTTCAACCGCTCCTCGACGCCGTGGTCGACTATCTGCCGTCGCCGCTCGACGTGCCGGCCGTTAAAGGCATCGACCCTAAGGACGACTCGGAAATCGAACGTCCGCAGACGGACGATGCTCCGCTGTCGATGCTGGCCTTCAAGATCATGGACGACCCTTTCGTCGGTTCGATCACGTTCTGCCGCGTCTACTCGGGCACGCTGAATTCCGGCACCACGCTCCTCAACTCCACCAAGGACAAGAAAGAGCGCATCGGCCGCATGCTTGAAATGCACGCGAACGACCGGAAAGACATCAAGGAAGCTTTCGCTGGCGACATCGTCGCTGTGGCGGCTCTCAAGGAGTCGACCACGGGCGACACGCTGTGCGACCCGGCTCACCCTGTAATCCTCGAGAAGATGGAATTCCCCGAGCCGGTCATCGAGATCGCGATTGAGCCCAAGACCAAAGCCGACCAGGAGAAGCTGGCGCTCGCGCTGCAGCGTCTGGCTGCTGAAGATCCTTCTTTCCGCGTATCGACCGACTTCGAGTCGGGCCAGACGCGTCTTAAGGGCATGGGCGAACTTCACCTCGACATCAAAGTCGATATTCTTCGTCGTACGTACAAAGTTGAAGCGAACATTGGCGCGCCGCAGGTGGCGTATCGTGAAACGCTCGGTCGCCGTGCCGAGATCGACTATACGCACAAGAAGCAGACCGGCGGCACGGGCCAGTTCGCTCGCGTCAAGCTGGTGTTCGAACCGCTTCCGCCGGGCTCGGGCTTCGTGTTCGAGAACGACATCGTCGGCGGGTCGATCCCGAAGGAGTTCATCCCCGGCGTCGAGAAGGGCATCAAGTCCGTCATGAACTCGGGGCCTCTCGTCGGCTTCCCGGTCATCGACTTCAAGGTCACGCTGATCGACGGCGCGTTCCACGACGTCGACTCGAGCGTCCTCGCCTTCGAGATCGCTTCGCGCGCCGCCTTCCGTGAAGCCTCGGAAAAAGTGCAGATGAAACTGCTCGAGCCGGTGATGAAGGTCGAAGTCGTTTCGCCGGAAGACTATGTCGGCACGGTGATCGGCGACCTGAACTCCCGACGCGGCATGATCCTCGGCCAGGAAATGCGTGGCAACGCGACTGTCATCAACTCGATGGTGCCGCTTGCCAACATGTTCGGATACGTTAACAACCTGCGCTCCGCGACGCAGGGCCGGGCGAACTACACGATGCAGTTCGACCATTACGAGGCAGTGCCGAGCGCTGTCGCGAAAGAAGTGATTGAGAAACTCAGCGGCTGATGAAGCCAAAACTGGCGGCCACCCCCGCTGATCGAATCTACGGAGTAGGAGAACATGGGTAAGGAAAAATTCGCGCGTACGAAACCGCACGTGAACGTCGGCACGGTTGGCCACGTTGACCACGGCAAGACGACGCTGACGGCGGCTATCACGATCGTTCTCGCCAAGTCGGGCGGCGCGACCGCCAAGAAATACGACGAGATCGACGCTGCTCCGGAAGAAAAAGCCCGCGGCATCACGATCAACACCGCGCACGTCGAGTACGAGACGGCTAACCGTCACTACGCGCACGTCGACTGCCCGGGGCACGCCGACTACGTTAAGAACATGATCACCGGCGCCGCCCAGATGGACGGTGGCATCTTGGTCGTGTCGGCCGCTGACGGTCCGATGCCGCAAACGCGCGAGCACATCCTGCTCGCTCGTCAGGTCGGTGTTCCGGCTCTGGTCGTGTTCCTGAACAAGGTCGACATGGTCGACGACAAGGAACTGCTGGACCTCGTCGAACTCGAAGTTCGCGAACTGCTGTCGTCCTACGAATTCCCGGGCGATGACCTGCCGATCGTCGCCGGTTCGGCGCTGGCGGCTGTTGAAAACCGCGATCCGGAAATCGGCGAACAGGCGATCCTTAAGCTGATGGCCGCCGTCGACGAATACATCCCGACCCCGGAGCGTCCGCTCGACAAGCCGTTCCTGATGGCGATCGAGGACGTGTTCTCGATCTCGGGCCGCGGCACGGTTGTGACCGGCAAGATCGATCGTGGCATCGTGAAGGTTGGCGACGAGATCGAAATCGTCGGTATCAAGGACACCCAGAAGACGACCTGCACGGGCGTCGAGATGTTCCGCAAGCTGCTCGATCAGGGCCAGGCTGGCGACAACGTCGGTATCCTCGTGCGCGGCATCGATCGCGAGCAGGTTGAGCGCGGCCAGGTGCTGTGCAAGCCCGGCTCGGTCAAGCCGCACAAGAAGTTCGAAGCCGAGGTTTACGTCCTCAACAAGGATGAAGGTGGCCGTCACACGCCGTTCTTCGCCAACTACCGTCCGCAGTTCTACTTCCGCACGACGGACGTGACGGGCATCGTCGAGCTGCCTGCCGGCACCGAAATGGTGATGCCGGGCGACAACATCAAACTCGTCGTCTCGCTGATCGCGCCGATCGCTCTCGAGGAGAAGCAACGCTTCGCCATTCGTGAAGGCGGCCGCACGGTTGGTTCGGGCGTCGTCGCGAAGATCATCGAGTAGTTCTCGACCTGATATGTTGAAAAAGGGAAGGGCGTCAGGGCAACCTGACGCCCTTTCGCTTTTTGGCTAGACTCAGGTCTCGCTGTCCGGGAGCCGTGTGTGACCAGCCGCTATCATCTCGTCGTCAGTCTCTGGATACACCCGTGGTCAGGAGGAGGCGTTCGACGCCTTTGAGCGGGATGCGGCTAGCGTGATGGCCAAGAACGGTGGGCGGATCGACAGCGCTATCCGCGTGGAGCCAGCCTGACCCCGCCGGGAGACGGCCCGCCGCCACAAGAGATACATATTGTGAGCTTCCCGAACCTGATGGCCGCTGGGGCCTATGCTTCCGACCCTGAGACAGCCGAGTTC
>JAVBYB010000028.1 GCA_030824255.1 bacterium | reverse complement strand
GGTCCGCCCTCAACGTTTTTTGGTGGGGTCGGAATCATCCTCGCCCGCTACATCCGGCTCTCCGGACGTGGCAGCGCCTGCAGCTATCCGCTGGTCGGCTTTTTCCAAGAATGACAGGAAATCGTCCGGCACATTTTCGCCGACAACCTCGTCGTACATCTGGCGCAAGCGGCGCCCGATAGGATCCTGTCGACGCCTTGCCGTTTTGGGATCGACAGGCGTTGTACCTGAATCGTCACCGGAAATGTCTTTTCCCATGGCCTCGCAGCTCAAAAGTTACTCAAGGCGTCCATCCGCCGTGCGCCAACAACGTCCCGGCCAGATGATGGTTCCGCAATCTTTTGAAAAATAGGGAACCCGCTGCGAAACAAGACGTTTCCCGTCATTGACAGGTCTTGTATACGAGGACGTGCGGGAGAATTCATGAGCCTAGTTCAACAACTCGGACCCCATCTGCCATTTCTGCGACGCTATGCGCGAGCGCTTACGGGATCGCAGAAAAGCGGGGATTCCTATGTAAAAGCCGCGCTTCAGGCGCTTGCTTCAGGTACGCACGAGCTGGACAACATGCCGCCGCGCGTCGCCCTCTACCGGCTTTTTCAAGCCATCTGGGGCGCGACGGGGGCTCGTCTGGAAACCGCCCCGGAAGCCGCCAACAGCATTTCGGAGCGCGTTCTGCGCATTCCGCCTCAGCATCGGCAGGCCTTCCTGCTGACCGCGCTTGAGGGCTTCACTCTTGAAGAAGCAGCACAGATTCTCGATGAATCAGCTGAAAGCGTGCGCCAACTGATCGCTCGCGCCCAGGTCGATATCGAGAACGAGCTCGCTACCGACGTGCTGATCATCGAGGACGAGCCAGTTATCGCAGCGGACATCGAAGCTCTTGTGCTGGATCTCGGCCACCGCGTCACCACCGTGGCCACAACCCGGACCGAGGCTGTCGCCGCCGTGCGTAGCCGTCGCCCAGGGCTTGTGCTCGCCGATATTCAGTTGGCCGATGGCTCGTCTGGGATCGACGCTGTGAACGACATCCTGCGCGGCATCGACGTCCCGGTGATTTTCATCACCGCCTTCCCGGAACGGCTGCTGACGGGCGAAAAGCCGGAGCCGGCATTCCTGATCACCAAGCCCTTCCAGCCTGAAACGGTCAAAGCCGCGATCGGCCAGGCGCTGTTCTTCCATGAAGAGCGCCCTGTCGCCGCCTAGGCGGGAAAGACCGCAACAATAGATCCGTCATCCCGGAAGCTCGCGCTTCCGGGATGATGCTTTTTTGGAATGGGGCAGAATACAAAAAGACCAGCTGGCCAACGGCAACGCGGCAGATAGCTAGATCGCACCTCGAGGGATTTTGGCCTCTGGAGATTTTACGGGAGCAGCGGCCGTATCCGCACCATTCGGAGGCAGGCGGAAAAGCACAACGATCTCACTCATAGGGGAGCGCGCGAGCGTTTCGCCGATGGCGGCTTCATCGCCCTGGGCAGCGACACGGATTCGATCGGCCGGAAAGCCGCTGGCCACCAGCGCTTCCGCGACGCCGTTAAGACGGGACATGGCCAGGGACACCGCGTTGGCGCCCTCTGCGCCCGGATCGATACGCGACACAAGATCGATTGCTTCAGGGCGACAGCGTGTCGCCTCTTCGCCAATGCGCGAGATGACGAGCTCGGCCTGCTCGGTCGGGGTCGCCTCACCGTGCGGATAGTAGATCGTGCGCGCGGAAGGGCGACATACGCCCTCTTCCGCTGCTGGCGCGGCGATCTGAGCCGTAGCAGTCGTAACGGTCAGGGCCATCAAGCCAATTAAAGAAAAGCAGACAGAGTTTTTCAACATGGTTACCGGGCCGCGTGTTTCAGCGCCATACCGTTACCATGCAGGACAGGCGCCGGGATCGCATTCGTCCCGGCGCCGTCTCACCTTGGTTAGTTACGCACGTCTTCCGCCGTATCTTCCACAGCTTGACCGGCGGCTTGGACGTCCTGGCCCACGCCTTCGACGGTATTGCAGGCAGCAGCTGCCGCAGCGAGGATGAACGCGAGCGCGGCGAAAGTCGTCTTCATATGAATTCTCCATGTCCCTGTCGGCGAACTTTCGCCAACCGCATCGAGAACGCTCCCCTCACCTCTAAGGTTCCCGCGAGTTCCATCTACTTCTGCAACGTTCTGCAATGCGCGACAGGAACCGGGCGGCACCGTCAGCGTTTCAACATCGAACACCGGGACCCAATCATCCGGATCATTTTGCAGGAGATAACCATGCTCGGATGGGCGCTTGTATTCCTCGTTCTGGCGCTCGTCGCCGCAGCTTTCGGCTTCGGCGGCATTGCCGGCGCTGCGACCTCGATTGCGCAGATTCTTTTCGTCGTCTTCCTGGTCCTCACCGTTATCGCTTTTGTGGTGAGGGCGGTTCAGGGACGCTCAGTTCTCTAGACCCACGTAAATCCGCAGAGTTGAGACAGGGCCAGCCAACCGCTGGCCCTGTTGCTTTGCGGAAGCCGGCGTCGGGTGCCAAAACCGGCCAAAAACGCTCAATTCTCTTCCCCGCACCCACCCCCGTTCCCATGCGCTGGAAAATGCGTATGTTGCGCCGCTTCGAGCCAGGTCGGGCCTGTAGCTCAATGGTTAGAGCCGACCGCTCATAACGGTCTGGTTGCAGGTTCGAGTCCTGCCGGGCCCACTCATCCTTTATCCGACAAAAACCGATGACGTCCGAGAAGGCTCGACAACGTGCTGAATGCCGTGAAGAATTTTCCTGTGACGATCCGTTATTGTCCAACTTGGTGCGCTGGTATCCGCGAACATTGTTGGTACAATTTCGGCGTCATACCAACAGTTTGTTGGTACATTTCAGAAGCCTTAGCAGCACGCATCGACAAAACAAGAACATGCTTTCAGATACCAAATTGCGCGCGCTAAAGCCGCGCGCGAAGCCGTACAAAGTCAGCGACTCCGAGGGCTTGTTCGTCCTCGTGACTCCAAACGGATCTCGTCTTTGGCGGTGCGCATATCGTTTCGACGGGAAGCAGAAGCTACTCACATTTGGAAAGTATCCAGACGTCTCTCTCAGTGATGCGAGAGACAAACTGCGTGAGGCAAAGAAGGTGCTCGCGCGCGACGAGGATCCCGCAGGGCTCAAGCGATCAGTCAAAGCGGAGCAGCGCGCAGTGAATGCCACGACGTTTGAGTTGGTGGCGAATGAGTGGTTCGAGCTCAACAAGACAAAGTGGGCCAGCTCTTACTCGGTAAGGTTGCGCTCGCGCCTCGATGAAGACCTGATACCTTCGCTTGGAAAGCGTCCAATCTCACTCATCACACCTGCGGAGGTGCTTGAGGCAATACGCAAGGTAGAAGCGCGCAATGCGCCAGAGATGGCGCGTCGCATTCTACAGATGGCGCGGCTCATTTTCTTGTACGCCGTCGCGACGTCGCGCGGACACATGGACCCGACGATCGGTCTGAGCAAGGCGCTGCGACCGACCAACCCGGTCAAGTCGCGAACTGCGCTGAAGCAGGAAGATATCCCTGAGTTCTTCGCATCACTGCGCGCAAGCGCGCTAGATCAGGTCACAACCGCTGCGTTGGAGTTCACGCTACTAACTTTCGTTCGAACGGCTGAGGTCCGCTTCGCGGAATGGCGCGAATTCGAGAACCTCGAAGGCCCCGCCCCGCTCTGGCGCATTCCAGCAAAGCGGATGAAGATGCGCAAAGAGCATCTTGTGCCGCTTGCTCCACGCGCCGTGGCGTTGATCAAAAATCTTCAGGAAGCTCCGAACTCGTCAAAGCTGGTTTTTGCGATCGCCCGAGATCAACCGATCTCGGAAAACACGATGATCTACAGTCTCTATCGCCTGGGCTTTCATGGGCGCGCTACGGTGCACGGCTTCAGGTCTACGGCTTCTACGATCTTGAACGAAAGCGGCTTCAACCGTGATTGGATTGAGAAACAGCTCGCACATGAGAGCGGATCGGTGCGCTCGATTTACAACGCTGCAGAATGGCTCGATGGCCGACGAACGATGATGAACTGGTGGGCTGAGTACTTATCTTCGGCAAACGCAGATCGTTGTTCTCGCAAAACCGGGTGATTTTGAGATCAAGCAGTCGCTGTGGATTGCCAAGCGAAAGTCGCAATTCTGGCGTTGCGACAACACGAACAAATAG
>JAVBYB010000324.1 GCA_030824255.1 bacterium | reverse complement strand
CGATCCGCACCTGCTGATCGAGGGCTGCCTGATTGCGTCTTTCGCGATGCGGGCGAAGGCCTGCTACATCTACCTGCGCGGGGAATACATCTACGAGCGCGAAATCCTCGAGAAGGCGATCGCGGAAGCTTACGCCGCTGGCCTCGTCGGCAAGAATGCGTGCGGCTCGGGCTATGATTTCGACATCTACGCGCACCATGGCGCGGGCGCGTACATCTGCGGCGAAGAGACCGCGCTGCTGGAAAGCCTTGAGGGCAAGAAGGGCCAGCCGCGTCTCAAGCCGCCTTTCCCGGCGAACGCTGGTCTCTATGGCTGCCCGACGACGGTGAACAACGTTGAATCGATCGCGGTGACGCCGACGATCCTGCGCCGCGGCGCGGGCTGGTTCGCGGGCTTTGGCCGTCCGAACAATACGGGCACGAAGGTGTTCTGCATCTCCGGCCATGTCGAGCGGCCATGCAATGTCGAAGAAGAGATGTCGATCCCGCTGAAGACGCTGATCGAAGAGCATTGCGGCGGCGTGCGCGGCGGCTGGGGCAACCTGAAGGCCGTCATTCCGGGCGGGTCCTCGGTGCCGATGCTGCCGAAGGACATCTGCGACACGGTGCTGATGGATTTCGATGCGCTGCGCGATGTGAAGTCGGGCCTCGGCACGGCGGCGGTCATCGTGATGGACAAGTCGACGGACCTGGTGCGCGCGATTGCGCGGATCGCGTATTTCTACAAACACGAAAGCTGCGGCCAGTGCACGCCGTGCCGTGAAGGCACCGGCTGGATGTGGCGCGTGCTGGAGCGGATGGTGAAGGGCGAGGCGGAGACGTCTGAGATCGACACGCTTCTTGACGTGGCTTCACAGGTTGAAGGTCACACGATCTGCGCGCTGGGCGATGCCGCTGCGTGGCCGATCCAGGGCCTGATCCGTCACTTCCGGTCCGAGATCGAGGACCGCATCAACAATTATCGTCAGGGTCGCCCGCACGTTCAGGGCGTAACTCTGACGGCGGCGGAGTAGGGGCATGACGGATACCGTCAAACTCGTCGTCGATGGGGTCACGGTCGATGTGCCGAAGACCTACACGATGCTGCAGGCCTGCGAGGCGGCTGGCGCGGAAATTCCGCGCTTCTGCTATCACGAGCGCCTGTCGATCGCCGGCAACTGCCGCATGTGCCTTGTCGACTGGGTTGGCGCGCCGAAGCCGATCGCGTCGTGCGCCCAGACGGTGGGCGACATGGCTCCCAAGAAGGACGGTACGCCGCACGAGATTTCGACCAAGAGCCCGCGCGCCATCAAGGCCCGCAATGGCGTGATGGAATTCCTGCTGATCAACCATCCGCTGGATTGCCCGATCTGCGACCAGGGCGGCGAGTGCGACCTGCAGGACCAGGCGATGGGCTATGGCCGCGCCGCTTCGCGCTATGCCGAGAACAAGCGCGCGGTTGACGACAAGCACATGGGCCCGCTGGTCAAGACGATCATGACGCGCTGCATCCAGTGTACGCGCTGCGTTCGCTTTGCGTCGGAAGTCGCGGGCGTGGACGAGATCGGTCTCGCCAATCGTGGCGAGGATGCCGAGATCACGACGTATCTCGAGAAGTCGCTGACGTCCGAGCTTTCGGGCAATGTGATCGACTTGTGCCCGGTGGGCGCGCTGACATCCAAGCCGTACGCGTTCAACGCGCGTCCGTGGGAGCTGCGCAAGACCGAGAGCATCGACGTGATGGACGCCATGGGCGCCGCCATCCGCGTGGATGCGCGTGGGCCGACCGTGATGCGCATCCTTCCGCGCGTGAACGAAGAGATCAACGAAGAGTGGATCTCGGACAAGACGCGCTTCGTGTGGGACGGCCTTGGCCGCCAGCGTCTCGACAAGCCGTATGTGCGCGCGAACGGTGCGCTGCAGGCCGCGACGTGGGACGTTGCCCTGAAGCAGGCCGCCGAGTTCCTGAAAGTTCCGGCTGACCAGATCGGCGTGATCGCGGGTGATCTCGCGGATGCGGAAAGCATGAAGGCGACGATGGACCTGGCGAACTCGCTGGGCGTGAAGTCGATCGATTGCCGCCAGGATGGCGCGAAGTTGGGCGTTGCGGCGGACGGCTCGAAGCTGCCGCGCGAAAGCTATCTGTTCAACTCGACCATCATGGGCATTGATGAGGCGGATGCGATCCTCCTCATCGGCGTGAACCCGCGTCGCGAAGCTGCCGTGCTGAACGCGCGCCTGCGCAAGGCATGGCTGCGCATGGTTCCCGTCGCGCTGATCGGTGAGCGCGTCGATCTGACGTACGACTATCAGTATCTCGGGGCCGGCCCGGACTCGGTGAGCCAGCTCAAAGCCGGCGAGCCGGTGTTCGATGAACTGGCGAAAGCCAAGCGTCCGCTCATCATCGTCGGTCAGGGCGCGTTCTCGCGTGGCGATGGCGCGGCCGTGTTGCATGCGATCTCTTCGCTGGCGGCAGGCATTGGCGCATTCAAGGACGACTGGAACGGCTTCAGCGTGCTGCATACGGCAGCGGCGCGCGTTGGCGGTCTAGACCTCGGCTTCCTACCTGCGCAGGGTGGCAAGGACGTGGCCGGCATCATTGCTGGTGCGCAGTCTGGCGAGATCAAGACCGTTCTGCTGCTTGGTGCGGACGAGATCGACACCTCGAAGCTTGGTGCGGCGAACGTCATCTATATCGGCAGCCATGGCGACAACGGCGCGCACCGCGCGGACGTGGTTCTGCCGGCCGCTGCCTACACCGAGAAATCGGGCACGTATGTGAACACCGAAGGCCGCGTGCAGCGGACCCAGCGCGCCGTTGCCCCGAAGGGCGATGCGCGGGAAGACTGGGCGATCGTGCGCGCGCTGTCGGCCTATGTCGGCAAGACGCTTCCCTATGACAGCCTCACGCAATTGCGCGAGAAGCTGGGCAAGGATCATCCGACGTTCCTGGGCCTCGACTTCGCGCCGGGCCGCAGCTCCACTAGCGCCGCGCCGCCCTATGGCGCGTCGGGTCAGCTCAGCTCGACCGGCTTCACGACGCCGATCAAGGCGTTCCACCTGACCAATCCGATCGCGCGTGCTTCGCGCACGATGGCGGAATGCGCAGAACTGGCCGCGGGTGTTAACCCCGCGGTTGCGGCGGAGTAGGGCGGGCCATGGAAAAGCTCCTCGAAATCGGCGGCAATGACTGGCTGATCGCTGTGCTCCTCGCGGTGGCGCAGATCCTCGGCCTCGTCGTCGTCATGCTGGTCTGCATCGCCTTCCTGCTGCTTTTCGATCGCAAGGTCTGGGCGGCGGTGCAGCTGCGCAAGGGCCCGAACGTGGTCGGGCCGTTCGGCCTGCTGCAGTCGTTCGCGGACCTCATCAAGTTCGTGCTGAAGGAAGTCATCATTCCGGCGGGCGCCAACAAGACGGTGTTCCTGCTGGCGCCGATCATCACGCTGACGCTGGCGCTGGTTGGCTGGGCGGTGATCCCGATTGCGCCGGGCTGGGTTGTCGCCGACCTCAATGTTGGCGTGTTGTACCTGTTCGCGATCTCGTCGCTGGGCGTCTACGGCATCATCATGGGCGGCTGGGCTTCGAACTCGAAGTATCCGTTCCTCGGCGGCCTGCGGTCTGCGGCGCAGATGGTGTCCTACGAAGTCTCGATCGGCTTCGTGATCGTGACAGTGCTGCTTCTGGTCGGCTCGCTGAACCTGTCCGATGTCGTGCACAATCAGGAAGGCGGCTTCTGGAACTGGCACGCGTTCGCGTTCCCGACGATCTTCGTCATGTTCCCGATGTTCGTGATCTTCTTCATCTCGGCGCTGGCGGAGACGAACCGTCCTCCGTTCGACCTGCCGGAAGCTGAATCGGAACTCGTCGCCGGCTATCAGGTCGAATACTCGTCCTCGCCGTACCTCATGTTCATGATCGGGGAATACGTCTCCATCGTGCTGATGTGCGCGATGCTGGCGATCCTGTTCTTCGGCGGCTGGCACATGCCGATCCCGATTCCGGGCGTGGAAGGCCTGCCGGACTGGTTGCTGAGCCTCGGCGGCCTGTTTGTCTTCATGGGCAAGGTGACGTTCTTCTTCTTCCTGTTCGCGATGGTGAAGGCGATCGTGCCGCGCTACCGCTATGACCAGCTGATGCGGCTGGGCTGGAAGATCTTCCTGCCGACCTCGCTGGCCGCGGTGGTGATCGT
>JAVBYB010000329.1 GCA_030824255.1 bacterium | reverse complement strand
GCCATGATTGACCCGTCGCCGCCGGAGAGCGGGGATGCTTCCGTGGTCTCGTAACGGTTGACGCCGACGACGATCTGGCGGCCGGCCTCGATCTCCTTCAGGCGCGCGCGCTGGCTTTCGACGAGAGCGGTTTTCATGAAATCGATATTGTCGATCGTGCCGCCAGACGCATCCAGCTTGGCCAGCATCCCGCGCGCCTGGTCCTTCAGCGCCTCGGTCTTGGCGGTGACGACGTGCGATCCGTCGAACAGGTCTTCGTATTCCAGCAGGTCCGTCTCATAGGCGAGGATCTGCTGCAGGCGCAGCGACCATTGCTGGTCCCACGGACGCGGCAGGCCGAGCGCCTCGTTCCACGCCGGCAGCTGCAGCGCGCGGCAACGCGCCCGCTTCGACAGCGTCACGGCCAGCGCCTCGATGAGAATGCGATAAACGTTGTTCTCCGGCTGCGGCTCGGTCAGGCCCAGCGAGTTCACCTGCACGCCATAGCGAAACATCAGCGCGCGCGTATCCGTCACGCCATAGCGCTCGCGGCCAATCTCTTCCCAGAGATCCACGAACGCCCGCATCTTGCACATCTCGGTGACGAACCGCACGCCCGCGTTCACGAAGAACGAGATGCGCGAGAATACCGTCGTGAAATCCTTTTCGGGCACCTGGCCCCCGGCCTTCACCGTGTCGAGCACGGCGCACGCCGTCGCCAGCGCAAACGCCAGCTCCTGCTCCGGCGTCGCGCCCGCTTCCTGCAGGTGATACGAGCAGACGTTCAGTGGATTCCACTTCGGCGTTTCGGTATAACACCAAGCTACCATGTCGCCGATCAGCCGCATCGAGGGCTTGGGCGGAAACACATACGTGCCGCGCGACAGGTATTCCTTGATGATGTCGTTCTGTGTCGTGCCCTGCAGCTTCTTGCGATCGCAGCCCTGCTCGTCCGCCAGCGCCACATAAAGCGATAGCAACCACGCCGCCGGCGCGTTGATCGTCATCGAGGTGTTCATCTCCTCGACCTTGATCTGGTCAAACAGCGCCCGCATGTCGCCGAGGTGGCCGACAGGCACGCCCACCTTGCCGACTTCGCCCCGCGCGAGAACGTGATCAGAATCGTACGCCGTCTGCGTCGGCAGGTCGAAGGCGATCGACAGCCCCGTCTGACCCTTGGCCAGGTTTCCCCGGTAGAGCTTGTTGCTCTCCTCCGCCGTGGAATGGCCCGCATAAGTGCGGAAGATCCACGGCTTGTCGGGATCGTGCTGGAACTGGGTGGCGCCGGTATCAGCCATTTCAGGCCCTTGTTGCGAGTGCGAAGGCACAAAACTGCAAACCGCGAGCCGAAGCAAGCGGGAGCGGCAAAGTCCTGCCTCGTGCGGCGATAAGACCCCCGCCCGCATTGCGCCAATCAAACCTCGCTTTTTCGAGAAAAGCCAGCGCCCGCCTGATCCGCTTTCCCCCAGCGCGCCGCATTACCCTGTGAGAGGGCCACGTCGCTGGCCCGCCGGACCAGGGGACGCCAATGAAAGCCCGCACCAAACGCAATCTCGCGATCAGCGCCGTGGCGCTCGCAGCCGTCGTCGTCGCCTGCTCCAACGAGACGACCAGCCAGGCCGCCCTTGACGCCGGCCAGCAGGTGCTCAACGCGGTTCCCGCCGCTTCTGCCGACGCCCAGACGTCCACAGCCAAACCGGCAAAGCCGAGCGGCCCGGCCAAGGCGCTGCCAAAAGGGGTCTATCAGCTCCAGCTGGTGAAGATCCCTGATCCGACCGGCCGCATGAACTCGTCCGTCTCCGCCCGCGCGCTTGTGCCCCCCGGCTGGACGACCGAAGGCGGCACGATCTGGCCCGCCGAAGCCGCGCAAGAATGCTCCGAATACGCAACCTATGCGTGGGCCGCCACGTCGGCAGACGGCAAGTCGAGCTTCGAGCTCATCCCGACGCAGATGTGGAGCGCCAGCAATACGATGCAGCTGCCCTGCATGTATGGGGAGTTTCAGGATCTGCAGTCGTACTTCCGGGCCTACATCCAGCAGAACGTTCCCAGCGCGTCGAACTTCCAGTACCGCCAGCGCCCCGACCTGCTTGAGCCGCAACGCGCCGACATCGACTTCATGTCCCGCCTCATGCAGCAATCTCCGAACACCAAATTCTGGCCGGATGGGGGAGAGCTCTCCTTCACGTTCAATGACAACGGCACGCAGAAGAAAGGCGTCATTGGCGGCACCGGCAGGTTTTACCTTAACCAGTTCGGCAATCCGATGGGCGGCGCCCCGCTGATGTCGTTGAATGGCGGCACGAACTACGTATATGCGGCGAGCTTCCCTGTCGCCGAGTTCGATGCCCAACTTGTCGAGGTAATCCGCAAGTCGGTGAAGCCGGACTACACTTGGCTCTACAATTACTCCGAATTCGGGCTTCGACTGTCGCAACAGAAGACCGGTCAGGTGAAACAGCGCGCCGATCAGATCGTCGCTGCCGGCTACGCCCTGACTCGCGCCACGATCGAGCGCAACCAGGCAGCGGGCAACGCCGCGGTCGCTGCCTCCAAGGCCTATGCCGATGCGCCAGTCACATCAGGCGGATCGGACGACCGCTCGCAACGCGAACGCATCGAAAGCATTCGCGGCGTCGAGACCTATGACGATCCGCTCTACGGCGGCACCGTCCAGCTCGACAACACCTACGACCACGCTTGGCGCGTCCAGAACAATGACAGCTACATCCTGACCAACGACCCCAACTTCAATCCGGGCTCCTACAACATCGACGCCCAGCAACTGTCAGTCACACGCTAGACACGCCGAAATAGTCCTGCCGCACCGAAGCTGGGGAAATTGGCGGTCGCGCAGCCTAACCGCGCGCCGCCTTCGGCCGGTTGGTCCACGCAGGCAGCAGGGGCTGCGCCCCGCTCATATGCGCCGCGCGCGCCAGCTCCGCTGCATCCGGCTTCCCGCAATGCATCGCTGCCCGCCACGCCTGCATATGCGTGGGAATGTCTTCAAGGTTCAGCGGCGGCCGGTAATACCAGCGCAGCAGTGTCTCCAGTTCGCGCCTGTCGCGCATCTCGGGAACCACCAGCACCAGCGCATGTGTCGCCCCACGCGCCTTCGCCGCGTCCAGCTGGTGATGCCCCGCAAAGCGCCGGCTCAGCTTCGATGTCTGGCCCGCATAATGGATGACAGCCCCCGCCTCATCATGCCCCATCAGGTAGACGCACGGCAGGCCGAAGAAGCGCGTCTCGTCGAACGCGACGGCCGCAAACATCTCGCCGAGGATTTCGATCCGCTGTTCCACCACCGATCCCGAATCAATCGCATCGAGCCTGCCCCCGATCACCGGCATTTGCACGCCAGCCTCACCCAACGGCGCCGCTTGCCCCTTCCATCCACCGAGCGCACCTTCCCAATACCGGCCGCCAGAGCCTGACAGGAGACGCCATGAAACGCCTGATGCTCGCGCTCGCGCTGGCCCTCGCCAGCTGCACCGCCGCACCGACGGCCTCCGACCCAAGCATCGCAACAATCGACACCGGACGCCTGCAGGCGCTTCAGGCCAGGGGCGTGCTCGCCTTCAAGGGCATCCCCTACGCAGCCCCGCCCGTCGGCGCCCTGCGCTGGAAGCCGCCAGCCGGGCCCGCAAAATGGGATGGCGTCCGCAACGCCACGCAGTACGGCGACATCTGCACCCAGAAGATGCCCAATCCCGACAACGGCATCGGCCAGTATCCCGCCAGCGAGGACTGCCTTACCCTCAACGTCTTCACGCAAGACCTCTCTCACACCGCAAAGCGCCCGGTCATGGTATGGATCCATGGCGGCGGCTTCGTGAATGGCTCGGGCAGCGCCGAACTCTATGACGGCTCGGAGTTCGCAAAGCGCGGCGTCGTGCTCGTCTCGATCAACTATCGCCTCGGCCGCTTTGGCGCTTTCGCACATCCGCTGCTGACCGCCGAAGCCAATGGCGGCCCCGTCGCCAATTACGGCATGCTCGACATGATCGCCTCGCTCGAATGGGTGAAGCGCAACATCGCGGCTTTCGGGGGGGACGCCAGCAACGTCACAATCTTTGGTGAAAGCGCCGGCGGCATGGCCGTGCAGAAGCTGATGACCTCGCCTAGCGCGCGCGGCCTCTTCCACAAGGTCATCGTGCAATCGGGCGCCGGCCGCGAGAACACGCTGCTGCTCGACAAG